>NZ_QUDG01000031.1:0-1269 GCF_003474415.1 Butyricicoccus sp. AM05-1
ACAAACTCCTTGACGAAATTCAGACAGTCATTCACAAAATTCCGGCTGGCCTCGGAAACGCGCTCGCCCTTGGTCTGTGCCTTGCTCTCGATGTAGTCGAACACGTTCTCCTGCACAGCCTGCGCTTCCTTGATGATCACGTTGCTGCGGATGGTCGTGCGGTAAACATCCGCGCCCATGTAGTCCGCGATCTTCTCGGTCAGCTCCTGAATGGTCTTTGTGACGCGTGTGCGCTCGGTGCGCGTGAGCAGCACGCCGTCGATCCTGAGCGCCGGATTGGTGTATTTCTTCACCGACTTGTAAGTATCATACAGCTGGGTGATGCCGGATGCCGCAAAGGTCTCCGCCATGGTCGGGATGAGCAGATAGTCGGCAGCCGTCAGCGCGTTCACGGTCAGCAGGCCGAGCGACGGCGGACAGTCGATGAGGATGTAATCGTATTCTTCCACTACACCGGTCTGCTCGTCGCGCAGCTTCTCTCTGAGCGTCATCTCTTTGCCGACGTTGTGCAGCTCCTGCTCAATGCCCGCAAGGATGGTATTCGCCGGAATGATATCGCAGCTGGGCGTGTGCTGGATGGCCTCCCGCGCCGAGACCGTTCCCTTCATGACCTCGTACATGGTCGCGCTGTCCTGATTCTCGGCAGCTACCGACATCGACAGGTTGCCCTGTGGGTCGCAGTCGATCGTCAGCACGCTGAAGCCCTGCTTTTTCAGACCGGCCGCCAGAAGACCAGTCGTTGTGGTTTTTGCAACGCCGCCTTTCTGGTTGGCCAGTGCAAATATCGCTGACATGTTCTCCACCTCTTTCAACTTTGTAAAGTTATAACTGTTTAACGTTACTCTTATTATATACCTGTGCAGTTATAACGTCAAGACTGTGTAACTTTATAACGTTATCTCTTTCTATAAGTTCAGAGATTCGTTCAGATCGTGTATTTCTCACTTTTTTCTCTCCTTTTCTGTCAGGAAGATTGAGTAGTGAAGTTTCAATAAAGAAGTTTTAGTAGATAAGGATTTTAGTATATCAGCCTGTTTTGCATCTGCTCAAAAAGCATCTTGTCTTTCCGCATACTACCTGTAAACAGAGTACCCTGTAAAATCAGGGTAATGGTATGGCAGACAAAGAAAAATGACGGTCTTTCTGCCGTCATCGGTGTTTGGGGATGGAAATATGATTTTCCGGGCACGACCATAAGCCATGAGGTCAATCATGGCTTAAAAGGTTATTCGGTTTCCTGCGAATGGCGTTTTGCTTTTACGCGCTCGA
>NZ_QUDG01000032.1:0-1088 GCF_003474415.1 Butyricicoccus sp. AM05-1
GACTCCTTAGCAGCCTTGATTGCGTCGATCATCATCGGAACAACCTTGAACAGGTCGCCGCAGATGCCGTAGTCAGCTACGTCGAAGATCGGAGCGGAATCAGACTTGTTAACTGCTACGATGCACTCGGAATCCTGCATGCCAGCCTTATGCTGGATAGCACCGGAAATGCCCAGAGCAACGTACAGCTTCGGATGTACGGTCTTGCCGGTCTGACCAACCTGATGGTCAGCAGACAGCCAGCCGGAGTCGATAGCAGCACGGGAACCGCCAACAACGCCGCCGAACAGGCCAGCCAGCTCTTCAGCCAGCTTGATGCCGGTCTCAACGTCCTTGGAGATACCACGGCCTACAGATACAACTACCTCAGCGCCGGTCAGGTCAACCAGCTCCTTAGCTTCCTTAACGACCTCGAGAACCTTGGTCTTGATGTCAGCCTCGGACAGCTCGAAAGCTACCGGCTCAACAACTACTGCGTTAGCCTTAGCCTCGTTGTACTCGCCCTTCTTCAGTACGCCCGGACGAACGGTAGCCATCTGCGGACGGAAGCGCGGGCAGATAATGGTAGCCATCAGGTGACCGCCGAATGCCGGACGGGTCATCTTCAGGTTGCGGTCCTCGCGGTTCAGAGCATCGATCTGAGCCTGCGGCAGAGTGGAAGCCTCCTGCAGGAATGCAGCGTACTTCTCTACGTCTACGTCGAGGTGGGTGCAGTCTGCGGTCAGACCGGTGTGCAGACGAGCTGCGCAGCGCGGGCCGAGGTCACGGCCAATGTTGGTAGCGGCGATCAGCAGGATCTCCGGCTTCTTAGCCATAACGGTGTCGCACAGAACCTTTGCGTATGCATCGGTGGTGTAGGTCTCGAGCAGGTCGCTCTCGCAAACCAGAACCTTGTCAGCGCCGTAAGCGCCCAGTTCCTTTGCCATCTTCTCGCCTACGCCCTTGCCGCCAAGCAGCAGGCCGCAAACTTCAGTGCCCATGTCGTCTGCCAGCTTGCGTGCCTCAGAGATCAGCTCGAGCACGGTCGGCTGCAGCTCACCCTGGCGCTGCTCACAGAATACCCATACGCCGGAGAAATCGGCGAGGTT
>NZ_QUDG01000033.1:0-543 GCF_003474415.1 Butyricicoccus sp. AM05-1
GGTTGCTATGGCGGCCGTGGCGGCCTCCAACACCGCTACAAAGGCCATCGCCGCATCTCAGACCGCGTTGAACGCAATTGCGGGCAGTACAACGGCGCTGGATGCACTTTATGCCAAGAAAAGCCGCCTGACCGGTGCCAGCACAGCTAAGTCCGGCAAGTTTATCATTCTGGAGATCAGCGCCAACAGTGCATTTGATACATCGCAGTATGGTTACGCCACTCTGTCTGACGGCAGCAAGCCTAATTGGCAGGATTATAAGAGTAAGTACGCCTACTTTAAGCAGTTTAAGAAGATCGCCACATACATCAAAAACGACACCGAAGGTGATGACTGGATCGACTATTTTCCGTGCGGTTGATGGCCTGAATCAGCCTGTTCTTTGTTACGCATTATCTTCCTAAGACGTACCACGCACCTCAAATATGCTGTTTTAACACGGCATATTTGAGAAAACGCGGTGCGAAGATGCATAGCTATACAAAATCAGCGGGCAAATCAGGCTATATTCGGGCGATTACTGCGCATTAGGAAGATAATGCG
>NZ_QUDG01000033.1:557-1007 GCF_003474415.1 Butyricicoccus sp. AM05-1
TTAGGAAGATAATGCGCACCAGTGTCAAGCCATTTTTCTCGTTACGGCAACGGAAAATATGCGATGCTGATTGCAGGCCAATCGCTCTGCGAGTTATACGTTTCGAGCTTCGAGCAGAATACAAATTCCTTATAATAAGTGCCGTTTTTCTCAGCATGATCATTATAAGTATTCGATCCCATCGAACTGTTATAACGCTGAGTGCCGGTATACTGTCGGCTGGATGTGCCATCTAAGCAGGTCCGAATACCAGAGGTGCCACTGCTGTAGGAATAGCACCATTTGAGCACAATACACGGCTTTGCATAGCGTGTAGACCAGCCGGAACGAGTGTACTGACCGGAAATTGTGTCGAAAGTTGCCTTGCTGAGCAGATAGTTGTACGCAACATCGCTTGCGCATACCGCCGCGCGTGCCGTAGCAGACGCTGCCACGGCCGTCATAGCAACC
>NZ_QUDG01000004.1:0-14291 GCF_003474415.1 Butyricicoccus sp. AM05-1
CAGTCCAACATGGAAATGAAGAAGGAACTGGCGAAGAAGATCGCGCGCATTGGCTAAAACATAAAGTAAATTCTGTGAGAACTGCTGCATAAGGAAGGTCTGACGGTTCCATGTCAAAATGGAGTATGTCTAACCGGCAGACCGATACGAAAGCGGCAATATCACCGATAAAAACTAACAAGACCCGTCCTTTTTATTGCGGAAGGGCGGGTTTTGTTCTGCAAACCGTAATTTCAAGGAGGAAAGCAATGGATAAGCAAAAACTGCACGAGCTGCGTGTGTTTGCGGCGGAAATCCGTCTGGAAACGCTCAAGGTGATCGCGTCGCGCGGCTTCGGCCATGTGGGCGGCTCGATGTCGATGGCGGATGCTATGGCGGTGCTGTATGGCGAGGTTATGCATATCGACCCGAAGAATCCCCGCTGGGAGGACCGCGACTGGTTCGTTCTGTCCAAGGGACACGGCGGCCCGGTCATGTATGCGACGCTCGGTCTCAAGGGATATTACCCGATGGAGAGCGCGTACACGCTCAACCAGCCGAACACGAATTTCCCGTCGCATACCGACCGCAGCAAGACCATCGGCGTTGACCTGACGACCGGCTCGCTCGGTCAGGGCATGAGCGAAGCCATCGGCGCGGCGCTCGGCAATCGTGCGCAGAATCGTCCGAGCCGTGTTTACGTTGCCGTAGGCGACGGCGAGTGTGACGAGGGTCAGATCTGGGAAGGAGCGCAGTTTGCCGCACACTACAAGCTGGATAACCTCGTTTGTCTCGTGGATAACAACGGCCGTCAGCTGGACGGCGCGGTTGCCGACGTTATGAGCCACGGCAAGGGCATCGGCGCCAAGTTTGACGCATTCGGCTGGAATGTTATTGACGTAGCCGACGGCAACGATGTTGAGCAGATCTATAACGCACTCGAGCAGGCGAAGGCGTGCAAGGGCAAGCCGACCTGCCTGATCCTGAACACGGTAAAGGGCAAGGGCGCAACCTTTGCCGAGCCGTCCGGCGCACATTCTTCGCAGCCGACCAAGGAGCAGTGGGATGAAGCGATCGCCGCATCCGAAGTCGCTCTGGCTGCAGTGAAAAACGAAAAGTAAGGGAGGGGAATACAATGAGTTTTACTTTGATCGGCAAGCATGAAAAGGACAGCCGCGCCAACCGCGACGGCTATGTAGAAGCCATGCTCGAAATGATGGCGGAGAACCCCAAGCTGATGCACGTTGACTGCGACCTGATGGGCTGCATCAACACCGGAAAGCTGCTGAAGGCGTTCCCGGCCCAGACCTTTAACGCAGGCATCGCGGAGCAGAACGCCATGGGCGTTGCCTCCGGCATGGCCGCCACCGGCCTGACCGTATTCGCGCACTCGTTCGGCTGCTTTGCTGCCCGCCGCATGTTCGATCAGGCATTTCTGGCAGCAGGCTACTCTGAACTGCCGGTGCATGTGATCGGTTCCGACCCGGGTGTCTGCGCAGCGTTCAACGGCGCAACCCACATGCCGTTTGAGGACTGTGCGCTGTACATGAACATTCCGAACGCGGTCGTTATCGACTCGTGCGACTTTGCACAGACCAAGGCACTGACCAGGAAGCTGGCTGCCTGCGGCAGTCCGTCCTACATGCGCCTGATCCGCAAGGGCTTCACCACCGTGTATGCGGACGGCTCTGATTTTGAGATCGGCAAGGGTGTTACGCTGCGCGACGGCAAGGACGTAACCATTATTGCCTCCGGCATTCTGGTAGACGAGGCACTCAAGGCAGAGGAGCAGCTGGCAGCAAAGGGCATTTCCGCCCGCGTGATCGACATGCACACCTGGAAGCCGCTTGACGAGGAGCTGGTGCTCCGTGCGGCTGCAGAGACCGGCTGCATCGTCACCGCAGAGAACCATCAGGTCGGCACCGGTCTCGGCTCTGCCATCACCAACCTGACGAGCGCAAAGAATCCGGTTCCGGTGGAGCGTATCGGCATCCAGAACCGCTTCGGTCAGGTAGGCCCGCAGGATTTCCTTATGCAGCAGTATAACCTCACTGCAGAGGATATTGCGGCAGCAGCGCTGCGTGCCATTGCCCGCAAGCAGGGATAATTACAGAAAAGCTCCCGTTGGAACGGTTGATCGGTTCCGGCGGGAGCTTTTCTGCGCGCAGCAGCGGACACGCGTTGAGGAAGAAATGCATAATTTTTGCTTGAAAAGATTGGTGAGAAGTGAGATTGCTTTTCTGACGGAACAGGGATAGAATTATAAGTACAAGTTACGCAAACGTTTGCGAGAAAGAAAACGGAATGCATAACCACACGAATCTGTTGCACGGGGAGGAGGAATGAGATTTCGCTGCAGAATCGGGAAAGAAACAGAATTTTAAGAAAGAGGGTCCGAGATACATGAAAAAACGCATACTCAGTTTGGCGCTGTCTGCTGCAATGGCTTTGACGATGCTCCCGACGGGAGCCTTTGCTGCCAGCGACAAGGGAAAGCCGCCGGTATATAATAAGGCAACAGGCTGCTATGAAATCTCTACCCCGGACCAGCTGCTCTATCTGTCCGGCAGCTGGAGGGACGGCGCTCCCCGCGATGGACATTATGTTTTGACTGCCGATATTGATATGACCGGCGTCAAAGGATTTAAGCCGATTGCTTCCAAAAAGGATCAGGGCTTTACCGGCACATTTGACGGTCAGTTCCATGCGATCAAGGGACTGCGCGTAGAATATGAAAAGAAATATGCCGGCCTGTTCGGCTATGTCGGCAATCAGGACGATCAGGCGTATATCAAGGATGTTGCGCTGCTCGACTGCTACGTTACCGGTCAGCAGAACGTCGGCGCGCTGGCAGGCGTCAACTACGGTACGATTACCGGCTGTGTTGTCACCGGTGAGGTTAAGTGCCTGGATCTGTCCAACTCGCACACCGCAGGCGGTATCTGCGGCAAGCTGAAGGAGGGCGAAGGCCCGATCGTCGGTCATGTTGAGGACTGCTACGTCAACGCAGACGTTTCCGCTCCGTATGATGCGGGCGGCGTTGCCGGCATTCAGGACGGCGGCGGCTATCTGGCACGCTGCTTTGCAGCCGGTACGGTCGATACCATCGCAAAGAGCGGCACGGTAGGTCATGCGGGCGGTATTGCAGGCTCGTTCAACGCCGGTGAAACGCTCAAGGACAGCGTTTCTGCACAGACCGTTATCAACGGCGTTGCGGACGTGGATAAGATCGTCGGTCAGCTCGACGACGAGGCAGCTACCAACATCACCGGCAATATTGCATGGGAGGGCACGCTGCTGTCCGGCAACGAGCCGACCGAGCAGCCGATTAAGTGGGAGGATGTTTCCGCCGCAAAAATGCAGGATAAGTCCACCTATGAAGCACTCGGCTGGGATATGAGCAAGGTTTGGGACTGGAGTGCCTCCGGCAAGCAGCCTGTTCTGCGCGGCTATGATGCCTCTATCTTCCCGGCAGTGGATTACACCGTCAGCGGCACGCGCATTATCTCCCGCGCGCTGAACACCGCACCGCATAAAGGCAAGGCCGAGGTCTCTGCCCGCATCGTCACCAGCGACAAGGTACAGAGCGCGACCCTGTACTACGGCTATGATTCTTCCAAGGTCGATACCGCTGTTGCCATGAAGGAATCGAATGGCACCTACACCGCTTCTCTGCCGACCGATAAGACCGGCGATATGTTCTACTATATCGAGGTTAAGACCGACAAGGAAACCGTAACCAAGCCGTACACCAAGTCCGAGCCGATCGTGCTGAATATTGATGACGGCAAGGTAAAGGGCGAACCCGATCAGATCACCATTACGCCGGATACCAAGCAGGGCGGCCTGCGCTTCAGCTGGCTGACTGACCCCGCTGTCACCAAGAGCGTTATTCAGTACAAGGTCAAGGGCACTTCCAAGTGGGAGAGCAAGTCCGGCACCTCTTATGTAGAATCCGTAACCGCAGGCTATAAGGAAAAAGCCGCACATCGTGTGGAAATCACCGGCCTGAAACCGTCTGCCGAGTATGTATACCGCGTAGGCGACGGCGGCAGCTTCATGAGCGAGGAAAAGTCGTTCACCGCACCGAAGTCCGCTTCGGATAAGAATTTCAGCGTTATCTTCTACTCTGACCCGCAGTCTGAGTCCGTAGAGAACTACATGAGCTTCAAGGATTCTATCGATCAGGCACTCAAGATCTGCCCGAACCCGGATCTGATGATCTCCGCAGGCGACACCACCCAGAACGGCTATAAGTCCACCGAATGGGAGGCATGCTTTGACGTTATGGGCGATTACTACGCCAAGTATCCGACCGTTACCGTTGCGGGCAACCACGAGATGAAGGGCGACTGGAATTTCGTATCGTTCGCACAGCGCTTCAATATGTCGGGTGCGAACACCGGCTATCCGCAGTTCGACCGCACAATGGGCTACTTTGAGTACGGCGACGCGATCTTCGTAATCCTGAACGGCGAGGTTACGCCGGCCGACAAGAAGGCAGAGATCATGAAGAAAGAGCTGCAGTGGTGCAAGAGCGTGCTGGATGCTTCCGACAAGAAATGGCGCATCGTTATGACGCACGCAGGCCCGTATACCTCCAACCATGATCCGATGGATGTACGCGACTATTATATCAACGACAGCGAGTATTCGCTCGACGCAATGGGCGTTGACCTGTTCCTCAACGGCCATGACCACATCTATATCCGTTCCACCGTGAAGAACGACATTAAGGTCAATACCGGCGACGGCACGACCTATCTGACCGGCGGTACGGTAGGCAACAAGTTCTACGAGTACATTCCGGCTCGTTCGGACTACTCCACCGATTTCTACACCGATGAAGAGGATAAGCAGGTATTCTCCATCATCGAGTTCAGCGAGAATTCCATCAAGGGCACCGCTTACCAGAAGCAGGATGAGGACAACTGGAACAGCTTCAAGGCAGTGGACAGCTACGAGATCCGCAACACCCTGCGCGAAGGCAAGGACGCAGAGGACTTTACCGATATTCCGGCAGGCGCATGGTACTATGATGCGGCGCAGTATGTCACCAAAAACGGTCTGCTCTCCGGTGATAAGGCTTACGAGTTCGGCGCGAACAAGGCGCTGACCCGTGCACAGGTCGCACAGGCACTGTACAATCTGGCAGGCCAGCCCAAGACCAAGCTGACTGACAGCTTCAGCGATGTTCCGGTAACGCATCAGGCTCGCACCGCGATTGCATGGGCAGAAAAGACCGGTATCATGCAGGGTGTCGGCGGCGGCAAATTCTCGCCCGACCGCAGTGTGACCCGTCAGGAGGCAGCAACGCTTCTGACCCGTCAGCGCAAGCTGAGCGGTGAGGATACCGCGGCAGACAGCAGCATCGTCAAGCAGTTTACCGACGGCAGCACGATTGCCGACTGGGCAGCAGCAGGCGTAGCCTACTGTGCAAAGACCGGTCTGGTGCAGGGCAAGCCGGGCAAGGTATTTGCGCCGAAGTCTACCATCACCCGTGCGGAGATGGCGACCATCATGCAGCGCATTGCAGCATGATCCTTTGAAAGATAAACCATAAACGGGGGCGCAGCCGGCGGCTGTCGCTGCCCGGAACAGAAAAAACTCCGCAAGCGTTTTCGCTTGCGGAGTTTGTGTTTTCTGAGGAGCAGCTTACTTGCGGCTGGTGCGGTGTGCAGTGAACAGCTTAGTGGTGCCGGGATCGCAGGACAGCTCAAACATAGCGGTGTTCATCAGAAACTTGGAAAAATTCTTACGCATTACAATTACCTCAATTCAGTCTTGTTTTTTTTACTGATGATATTCTACCAGATTATTTTGTGCAAAACAAGCGCAAACGTATACGGAATATACAATGAAATAAAAATACTTTTATGCAGAATGAACAATCGAAAAGGCAAACTGCATGAAACAAGAAGAATAAAAGGTGAAATACAAACGGAAAACGTTTGCGGTGCATCGGGAATAAAGCGTGATGTACGACAAAAAAACTGCTGTTGCGTTGGGGCAACAGCAGCTTTTACATGGTATCGTTTTGTCTCAATCCTCGGTGCATTCGGGACGGATGATGGTATAGTTGCCCGAACGCAGCAGATCTGCAAGACCGAAGCTGTCTTCGGGGAGGGTGTCGGACAGAATACCGGTCGTACCCTGATCGCCGGGACGGTGGCAGTCCGAGCCGGCCGTCATGATGAGATGATGCTCCTTGGCATAGGCCAGCGCAAGATCGTTATGGCTGTCATGGCGGGGGTTGAGGTTGAGCACCTCGATGCCGTCCAGATATTCAGCCGGAGCGGGGGTGCATTTTTTGCGGAACGGGTGTGCCTGCACGAGCAGTGCGCCGTCTGCGCGGTATTGCGGGGCAAAGGCCGCCAGACCCTCGCGCATGACGCGATCCGGATCGGCCAGCAGGGCATCGTGAAAGCCGTACAGCAGGTAATCATTGTCCGATTCATCAAAACGCAGTTCAGCACCCGCATACACGCGGATATTGTATTTTT
Organism: Butyricicoccus sp. AM05-1; assembly: GCF_003474415.1. Taxonomy (NCBI): domain Bacteria; kingdom Bacillati; phylum Bacillota; class Clostridia; order Eubacteriales; family Butyricicoccaceae; genus Butyricicoccus; species Butyricicoccus sp. AM05-1. The sequence goes on from NZ_QUDG01000004.1 coordinate 6,483, forward strand.
CGGACACTTTTTTCAGCCGGTGATAGCCCTGCAGGAAGGCCTGCGTTTTACTGCCGGGGGTGGTCAGATCAATTTCGGCATAGTCGAAGCATTCGCGGTTGTAGTGGTCGGTGACGCAGATCGCGTCATAGCCGCACGCGGTATAATACTTCATAATGGCCTCCGCGCCAAGCCAGCCGCAGCGGGAGATGTAGGTGGTATGCAGATGGGTTTCAATGCGGTACATAAGCTCCTCCTTTTGGTGTATGAGAATGCCGCAGAGTCCTGCGGCATTCTCAATCAGCAGCGCTGCGGTTGACCTGTTGGTGTATTGTGTGTGATAAAAGGGTTAAGAGAGAAAGGCGGTCGGTGCGCAGTGCTGTGGATTTATTTTTTTGATGCGCGGCATGAGCTGCGCGAAACCAGTGTCGGACGAATCATGCGGTGCGTGAACTCGTCCTGCGCATCCGAATCAATGATGCGCGTGAGCAGATCAACGGTGGCTTCTGCAAGAAGCTGCTTGCGTTGATCGACGGTGGAAAGCTCGATCTTTGGCAGTGCGGAATAAATGATGTTGTCAAAGCCGAGCAGGGAAATATCATCGGGGACAGAGATGCCGTATTCGTCTGCTGCCTGCAATACGCCGAGCGCCATGGAATCGGTCGAGGCGAAGATCGCAGTGGCGGAACAGCCGTTTGCGAACAGCTCCCGGCTGAGTGCACAGCCGATGTCGATCGAGGAGCAACCATGCGGATTGTCGATGACCTGCGGGGTGATACCTGCTTTTTCCAGTGTTTCGGTAAAGCCGCGCAGACGAAGCTGGTGCGTCAGGCTGTTGGGGCGGTTGCCCAGATAGACAATGTCACGGTGGCCGAGTTCCAGCAGATGCTCTGCTGCCAGACGGCCGCCTGCCAGATTATCAATGCAGACCGAGTTGACCTCATCGCCGCTGACGAGTGCCGGCGTTCCGAGCAGAACGGCAGGCAGTCGGGGAGCGAAATTCTGGATCATGGTTCCTGCATCCTGCTGTGAGCTGGCAAGGATGATGCCGTCAACCTGATGACTGATCAGGAAACCGAACAGCTCTTCGGTCACTTTGGGATCATTCTGCCCATTGCACAGGATCACGTTGTAGCCGAGGCTGCGTGCGTGCGTTTCGATGCCGAGAGAGAGTTCGGCATAGAACGGATTGGTCACCTCGGGAACGATCAGGCCGATGACGTTGGTTTTATTGCAGATCAGACTGCGTGCGAGTGCATTGACACGGTAGCCCTCCCGTCGGCAGATTTCCAGGATCCGCTGGCGGGTTTGCTCGCTCAGTTCAGGCGAATTGCTGAGTGCGCGGGAGACGGTAGAAGTCGAAACACCGGCAATGCGGGCGATATCTTTGATGGTAATGTGCTGTCGCATAGATGCCGCTTCCTTCCCATAGTAGTTTTAATAAGAATATAATACCGTATTTGCCGGGGAAAGACAAGGATAACGGCAGAAGGCGGGAAAAATATCAGATATGTTCCGGGTGCCGAAGCGGTTCCGGATGGACTCAGGCGTAAAATTCCTTGATATAGTCGAGGACAGCCTGTTCGGGACCCTGCAGCGGACCGGGGGTTTCCATTTTGAGCGAAACGGCTGCGGTAGCGAACAGCAGCGCATCCGGGATGGAAACGCCCATCATGCGCTTGGCAAGATAAGCACCGAAGGTAGTATCACCGCGTCCGGTACGGCCGGACAGATTGCGTGCCTTGACCGGGCAGGTATAATAGTCCTTGCCGTCATAGACCAGCATTTCGCTGTTGTGCGAGATCAGGATCTCCTTTGCGCCCCATTCATAAAGCTGCTTGGCGGCAGCGCGGCGGTCGGTCAGACCGGTGAGGATCTCGGCTTCTGCCGCATCGGTTTTGAGAAAATCAAAATAGGGGAGATAGGTCAGCTTGTCTTTCCAGTCATGGAAGTTCATCAGGCCGTTTTCGTTGTGTCGGAGAAATCCCTGAATATCTGCGGATACCTTGCCTTTTTTGGAAAGCGCGGGGATCAGCTCGTTGGGGAAATCGCCGTACAGCAGACCGGCCAGATGATACAGGCCGCAGTCCACATCGGGGATCTGATCGGGAGTGATGGCATCCGACTGTGCCAGGCATTCGGCCTTGCGGCGTTCACGGTCGGCGGTGAAGTAGGTGTTCTGCATCAGGGTGGTGCATTGGGCGGGCAGCACGGCGATATGGTCGCTGTCCAGATGAAATGCATCCAGTACATCGGTATCGTCCGGATGGATCTTGACTGAAGCGAAAAGGTTTGCGGAAGCGGCTGCGGCAGCGTATGCACAGAAGAATACAGCGCCGCCGATTTCGCGGACTTCCTGACCGGTATAGTCGATATTGATGTCCCGCGTGGCGGGTCCGATCAGCATAAGATCATATTTCATACGAATCCTTCTTTCTCATTTCTACGGAAACGTTTGCGTTGATTACAGTATACGGGAATGTGGAGAGAAAAGCAACTGTGCATAATTAACGAAAACACCTGGATGTAAATTGTGAATATCATAAAACTTTGATAGGAGAATGTGATTTTTTATTGACATAGCCGGGAGATAGTGGTACGGTTGAATCAGGAAATGAAAACGTTTGCGTAAAACGTGATGCAAATGAAAATGCAGGAGTAAAGAAAAAAGGGAAGAGAGAGGAGTTGTTATGATACAAGCTGTTTTCTTCGATATTGGAGGAACCGTACATACACAGGACGCTACCCCGGAGAGTGACCGCGATTATATCCGCCGACTGTGGTGCTTCCTTCATATGAATCATATTTACACAGCAGAAACGCCGGAGCAGCTTCTGGAGCACATCAATGCAGGCGCCAAAGCATACAAGGCCTATACCGAACAGGAACTGATCGAGCTGCCGCCGGATGTGATCTGGCAGAAGTTCTTCCTGAAGGACTTTGACATTCCGGCAGAAAAACTTGCGGGACTGGGCGAGGAGCTCTGCTACATGTTCGACCGATACCGCAAGCACATCGTCAAACGCGAGGGGCTGAAGGAAACGCTGGAGGCTCTCAGGCAGCGCGGGTATCGGCTGGGTGTAATCTCCAACATTATGAGCACGACCTTCGTACCGCGCATTCTGGAGGAACACGGCATAGCGCAGTATTTTGAAACGATTACGATGAGCAGCGTCTGCGGTATCCGCAAGCCGCGGCCGGAGATTTTCGAGATCGCGCTGAACGAAATGAGAATCGGGAAAGAACAGGCGGCCTACGTCGGAGATACCATCTCCCGCGATGTGCGCGGCGTGCGAAACGCCGGATGGCCGCTGATGATTCAGATCGATAACCCTCGCATTTATCACAAAGACGAAAAGTACCGCGGCATGGGGTATGAGCCGGATGTCAAGATCGGCTCGCTGCCCGAAGTGGTGACCGCGGTGGAACAATACAATCGGAATTTGAAGGAGGGGCAAAACTGAAATGAAACCAAAAGATCAGAACTACTCCAAATCCAGAAGGTTAAAGAACCAGATCAAGGCGGTTGTCACCAACCCATATAACCTGATCGTGCTGATCGCGATCGTGCTGCTGACCTACTTGATCGTTCTTCCTCTGCTGGATATGATTTCGACCTCGTTTACGCTGGCACAGAAGGATGCACGACTGGCGGGCGGCACAGCGGGATCGTTCACATTGTATTACTGGCAGCGCCTGCTCGGCAGCGCACTGACCAAGCAGATGCTGCTCCAGCCGCTGCTCAATTCGCTGCTGATCGGTGTCTGCGTATCGTTCTTCGCGATCCTGATCGGATCGGTTCTTGCATGGCTGATGGTCCGCACGGATCTTCCCTTCAAGCCGTTCTTCTCGCTGGCAGTTATCATTCCTTATATGATCCCGAGCTGGTGTAAGTCGCAGGCTTGGCTGACCATGTTCAAGACCGAACGCATCGGCGGTTCGCCAGGCTTCCTGATGAGTCTCGGCATTAATGTTCCCGACTGGCTGGCATACGGCCCGGTCGCGATCATCACCGTGCTTTCGCTTCATTATTACGCATATGCGTATCTGCTGGTTTCCGCAGCACTGAACTCCATCAACTCCGAGCTGGAGGAGATGGGCGAGATCCAGGGCGCAGGCAAGGCGACCATTCTCCGCAAGATCACCTTCCCGCTGGTACTGCCGGCTATGCTTTCCGCCGTTATCCTGACCTTCTCCAAGGCGATCGGCACCTTCGGCGTTATCAACTACTTGGGCTCCAAGGTTAATTTCGTGACCCTGTCCAGCCAGCTGTACATGAACAGCAAGTCCCAGAATACCCAGACCGCGTTTGCCATGGCACTCATCATGATCTGCATCGCTTCGATCTCGGTATTCGTCAACCAGAAGCTGATCGGCTCGCGCAAGTCCTACGCCACCATCGGCGGCAAGGGCGGCCGTTCCACCCCGATCCGTCTGGGCAAGCATAAGCTGCTGATCACGGCCGTGCTGTTCCTGTTCTTTGTTTTCGGCATCATCATGCCGATCGCACTGCTGATCCTCGAGTCCTTTATGCTCCGGCAGGGCGACTACTCGCTGTCCAACCTGACGCTGCACTACTGGATCGGCGATCCGATCGCAACGGTAATGGAAGGTCAGCCGGGTATCTTCAAGAATGCTAACTTTATCAATTCGCTGATCAATTCCCTCAAGCTGACGTTTGTAAACGGTGTATTCGGCACCATCTTCGGTCAGATCATCGGTTATATCTGCGCCAAGGGCCGCGGCAAGCTGCACGGCAAGGTCGTAGAGCAGCTGGTATTTATTCCGTATCTGATCCCGTCCATCGCATTCGGCGGTATCTTCCTGTCGATGTTCTCCCGTCCGCAGCAGCTGTTCGGTGTAACGCTGGTTCCGTCCCTGTACGGCACGTTCGCCCTGCTGACCATCACCTCTGTTGTAAAGCATCTGCCGTTCGCTTCCCGCGCCGGCACCTCCAATATGCTGCAGATCGGCGGCGAGCTGGAGGAAGCAGCCGAGATTGCAGGCGCAGGCTTCTTCAAGCGCTTTATTCGCATTGTATTCCCGCTTTCCAAGGGCGGCTTCATTTCGGGCTTCATGCTGATCTTCGTTTCCATTATGAAGGAACTCGATCTGATCATCCTGCTGATGACCCCGAAAACCTCCACGCTGCCGTATTTGGCATTCCAGTATCAGAACAGTAACTCTCCGCAGGCTTCTGACTGCGTGGCAATCGTCATGTTCTCCATCGTATTCCTGGTATACGCACTGGCGAATATCTTTGGCGACGCAGATCTGGCGAAGAGCATGGGCGGTTGATCCGCATGGTATAACCGGAAAAAAGGAGTTTGGAAAATGAGCAAAATTGAACTGAAGCATATTGATAAATTCTACGGTAAGAACCACATTCTGAAGGATGTAAACCTCACGATTGAAGACGGTGACTTTATGACGCTGCTCGGCCCGTCCGGCTGCGGCAAAACTACCACGCTGCGTGTAGTATCCGGCTTGGAGAAGCCGCAGAACGGCACCATTCACATGGACGGCAAGGAAATCGTCAACGCTGCGGAGGCTCATTTCGCGCCTCCGAGCGAACGTGACCTTAACCTGGTATTCCAGTCCTACGCATTGTGGCCGCATATGACGGTGCGCGAGAACATCGCGTTCGGTCTGAATATCCAGAAGCTGCCCAAGGATGAGGTAGATCGCCGCATCAAGGATGCCCTTGGACGAATGCAGATCGGCCAGTATGTAGACCGTTACCCGTCCGAGCTGTCCGGCGGCCAGCAGCAGCGTGTTGCAATCGCCCGCGCTATCGCTTCCGAGCCGCATCTGCTGCTGATGGATGAGCCGCTGTCCAACCTGGATGCAAAGCTCCGCGTGGATATGCGCAGCGAGCTTAAGCGTCTGCACACCGAAACCGGCACGACGATGATCTACGTTACCCACGATCAGGTCGAGGCGCTGACCATGTCCACCAAGATCGCGATTTTCCGCGAAGGCATCATCATTCAGGTGGCACATCCGCTGGAGCTGTACAACAACCCCGCTAATCTGTATGTGGCAGACTTTATCGGCAACCCGCGCATCAACTTTGTTGACGGCAAGGCAGAGGCTTCCGCTTCCGGTCTGACAGTAAACAGCGTGCTGGGTCGGATGACATTCCCGGCTGATCATCTCAAGGACGAGAATATGCCGCAGGAAGCATCGTTCGATGCAGTGCTCGGCATTCGTCCGGAGCAGATTGCCATCAACACCTCGCGTCAGTCCCCGTCCGACATCGAAGCGCATATTTACACCTCGATGCCTGCCGGCTCCGAGACTCTGGTCACCGTCAAGGTCGGCGGCGTGAGCATGGTCATCAAGGCACTCGGCATTACGCATTACAACCCGGATCAGGTGGTCTATCTGTCGATCGACACCACCAAGATCAACGTATTTGATAAGAAAACCGAAAACCTCATCAAGTATTCGGTTGAATAAGCACCATACCATCCATTCGCACTTTCACAAGAAAAAAAGAGAGGAAACTGAAGGAGGAAAAACAAATGTTACAGCACAAGCGCACTTTAGCAGGTATTCTGGCAGCAACGATGATGTTCTCGCTGACCGCGTGCGGCGGAGGCGGAGCGACGACGGATCCGGGCAGCGATGCCGCGCAGGATCCGAATGAGGCAGCGGCAGCGGGCACGCTCCAGCTGAGCGAGTGGGAAGAGTCCTCCGGTATCTTCAACACGGATGAGACCGATGAGGAACTGTACGAGAAGGCGAAGGAAGAGGGCAAGGTAACCATCTATTCGATTTCCTCTCGTATCACCAAGGTCGCCAATGCCTTCATGGAGAAGTATCCCGGCGTTGAAGTAGAGCCGTTCGATATTTCCACCAACGAGCTGCTGGAAAAGGTTACCCGTGAGTATGATGCCGGTCAGCACGTTGCCGATGTGGTGCATATCAAGGATCAGGACGGTACGCTGTACAACGAGTATATTCTGCCGCGCAAGTTCTATAACTACAAGCCGGCAGATATCCTGTCGCACATTGATGAAAAGTACACCAAGACGCAGACCCCGATGTATGTCGAGCTGACGCAGCTGTTCTACAACAGTGAAGCCTATCCGGACGGTTCTCCGGTGACGAATATCTGGCAGCTGACCGAGCCGGATTGGAAGGGCCGTGTCATGATGCAGAACCCGCTGGATAATCTGGCATGGGGCTCCTGGATCACCGGTTTCTGCGTAGGCGATGTTCCGGATGAGCTGGCTGCTTCCTACAAGGAGCTGTACGGTAAAGAGCTGACGCTGTCCGACGGCTGCGAGAACGCAGGCTATGAGTTCCTCAAGCGTCTGCATGACAACGAACCCATCTTCACCTCTTCTTCTGACGAGATCGCGGAAGCTGTAGGTACCAAGGGTCAGACCAATCCGCCGATCGGCTTCTGCGCTTCCTCCAAGCTACGTAAGAACGAGGATAACAACTGGTGCCTCGCTCCGGTAAACCTCGAGCCGACCACTGGTATCCCGCAGATCAACACCCTGTACGTTGTCGGCGAGTGCGAGCATCCGAATGCTGCCAAGCTGCTGGTCCGCTTCATGATGGGCGGCGCAGACGGCGATGTATCCGGCTACAAGTACTTCAATACGCTGGGCGGCTGGCCGGTACGCGATGATATCGAACCGGCTGAGGGTTCCACCCCGTACAGCGAGCTGCACGTTTCTGATTTCAATGTTACCGATATCTATGAGAACATCAACCCGGTTCGTGATTTCTGGACGCTGCTCGGCTAAGACGTAATCAAAAGAGAAAACGATACGGACGCCGGAGGCTGAAAAGCCTTGCCCGGGTAGTAAAAAC
>NZ_QUDG01000004.1:14301-238755 GCF_003474415.1 Butyricicoccus sp. AM05-1
GCGGAAGGAGCATACAGAATGGCTTTATTCGTAACCAAGGAAGGCAAGCGCAAGAGTCCGATGGCAGTTACCTGCTTTTTCGTGGATCTGCTGTTCTGTCTGGTATTCGGCGGTATGTATGCACTGCTGACCGGCGTACTGCATGACAATCTGCCTCTCGGCGGAGGCATGGCAGAGAACTGGATCCACTGCGGTCTGATCTCTGTGGTGGGTACTGCGGTCTGCTGCATCCTGTTTCTGCTGCCGGATAAGCGGATCGTGCCTTACAGCTTTGCGAGCCTGCCGGTTATCACGATCATGTGCGTGGTCGCAGCGTTCCAGCTGGAGCCTGCTGCCCGGAATATGATGCTGTATGTGACCTTCCTGTATACCTTGATGCCGATCCTTGTCGGCAACGCGGTATCGTGGACGCTATATTTCAAGCTGTACAAAAAACCGATGCCGCGCCGCCTGTAAAGGGGAGCAGTATGGAAAAACTGACAAAAGAGTGCGTGCTGCAATCTGCGGCACGGTTGGAGCAGGAATCGCAGGATGCGGTGATGCGGGATATTCCTCAGTTTTTTGAGGCGGAGATCGTGACCCGGTTTGCGGGTGCGGTGCCGCAGAAGAAAGAACTGAATCCGCTGGTGTTCAACATGGAGCGGGGCATATGTCTTGCCGAAACAGTAGATTTTCTCCGGGAATGCCCGGCGCTGCGGCCGTATGACCTGATCCTGGCCAATGAGCTGGATAGCGGCTGTGCCCGGTCGGGCGAGCGGGATACTGCCGCAGAGATCGCCCGTGCGTTGGGAATGCAGTATGTGTTCGGGCTGGAGTTTGTCGAGCTGAAGGACGCTGCACACGGGTTTCACGGCAATGCAATCTTTTCGCGCTGGCCGATCCTGTGGGCAGAGGTGCTCCGTCTGCCGGAGCAGTATAACTGGTATTATGACCGACAGAAGCGCATCGGCGGCCGCAATGCGGTTTTTGCAAAGCTTGATGTGCAGGGACAGGAGGTCGGCGCGGTATCCATTCATCTGGAAAACCGGACGAGCGGCGCGGGACGCCTGCAGCAGATGAAAGCTGTACTGCAGGAGGTTGAGCGTGTATTTCCGGGGATTCCCGTTGTGCTGGGCGGCGATCTCAATACCAATACCTTTGACGGACGCGATAAGGCGGTGATTCGTCATCTGTGTGACGAGCCGGAGGAATTGGCTGCGGCGATCGAAATGATCGACCTGTATGAACCGCTTCTGCAGGACTGCACCGCAGCAGGCTATGCATGGCGGGCGGCTTCGGGCGGTGCGGACTGCACACGGCGCAAACCGCTGCCGGAGGGCGGCTGCCTGCATATGAAGCTGGATTGGTTGCTGCCGCGCGGCTTTACCGTGCACTGCAGCAGTGTGATTTCTACACTGACGGCAGACTGCGGCTTTGCTGCGCAGGACAGTGCGCTGGCCCGGTATACACAGCCGGAGCTGAGCGATCACAATGTGGTTCGTGCCTCCCTTGCACTGCCGCAGAAGGAGGAGTAAACGTGATTAACACTATATTATTTGATATGGGAGGAACGCTCGAGGATATCTGGTATAATGATCAGACGATTCACTCGGTTACCGGAGAGTTGCGGACGTTCCTCAATGAACATGATCTGGGTACAGGCTGCAATGACATTACCTTCTGGAACAAGTTGAACAGCGGTATCCGTAACTACAAACAATGGAGCGAATCCAACGAACTGGAGAAAAAACCGGAGGAAATCTGGCCGGAGTATTATATGGCGGACTTCAATCTGGACCGTGAAAAACTGCAGGAGGTAGCGGAACGGCTGGCCGGCATGTGGGAAGTGACCTATTATCACCGCGAGCTTCGTCCGAAGGTCAAGGAGACTCTGGAGGAACTGAAAAAACGCGGGTATCATCTGGGCGTCATCTCCAACACGGCATCGCTTTATTCGGTGTTCGATGTGCTGGAGCAGTACGGAATCCGCGATTATTTTGAAGATGTTACCCTGTCCAGCGTGACCGGATACCGGAAACCGCATCCGTCTATTTTCCAGATCTCGCTGCGCCAGATGCAGGCGAAGCCGGAGGAATGTGCCTATGTGGGAGATACGATCTCGCGTGATATCATCGGTGCAAAGCGAATGCATTTTGGTGCCGCGATCCAGATCCAGTCGTTCCTGTCGGCGCAGAAGGATGCCGGTGTAGATGCTGCTTACCAGCCGGATCATATCATTCGGGAATTGCCGGAGCTGGTGGATTATCTGGAGGAGCGAAATCGAGCAGAGCGCTTGACGATGCAATAAGAAAAAGAACGTAACCGTAACAATCTCTCTCTCTTTTTCTGACCGTACCCTGCCATTGCAGGGTGCGGTCAAATATTTTAGACAGGAGGGAAACGAAAATGGGGAAAATTACAGTGGTGGATATCGTGCTGCGGCTGCTGGGTGCAGTGATCGTCGGGTTTGCCGTCGGCGCGCAGCGCGCACGGACCTCGCATCCGGCGGGAATCCGCACACATATTCTGGTAGCACTCGGCTCGTGTGTGGTCATGGTGACAAGCTGCATCCTGTATGAGCAGACGATCGCAGTATTTGGGACAACGCCCTCTGACCCGGCGCGACTGGGCGCACAGGTTATCAACGGCATCGGTTTTCTGGGTGCCGGTGCGATCCTGCGTGAGGGATTCACCGTTCGCGGACTGACAACGGCGGCCAGTGTCTGGGTCGTTGCCTGTCTCGGTCTGTCGGTCGGCATGGGATACTATGTGCTCACGGCAGTCGGTACGGTGATTGCCTTTGTAACACTGGTGGCGTTTGACGGGATTCAGGAGAAAATCCGCACCAGAAGCCGCTCGGAACTGGATCTGCAGATCGAATGTGACCATATGGGCGACATCATGGTGGAACTGTCGCATCTGGCAGAACGGCATTTTGCAAAGCTGCTTGATCTGTCCTTCAGCAGAACTCCGCATAACACCTATATCATCAGCTTCCGTGCAAGCTTTCCACCGAACGGATATGAGTCCGCGCAGAATGCATTCCGTCAGGAGCTGGCAGGTGTTTCCGGCATGATCCGCATGGAAAATCATATTGACCATATCTAAACGATACTTATCTTCCTATGGCAGCACCGCATCATGTCTGCACAGGCTCCGGCCGCGCTGACGCGGCGCCTTGCGGAAATTTTATGCCCTGACTTTGCTGTGCTTTTATGGTAATACATCAGGTATTGCTGTAAGATCACGCCTCGTCCGTGCAGAAAAATTTGCTTGCAGTATTATGCGGTATTGTCCTATTTCTTCCCGAGGGGAACAGCAGCACCCGAATCAGTGGCATGGTCGGTGCTGCTGTTTCCTTTTACCCGCAATCATACACCGTCGGGGAAACCACAGCAGTTCCCGCGGTCATTTCTCAGACAAAGGAGTCGGTACAGTATGAACCCGGTTTTTGTTATCGGACATCGTAATCCGGATACAGATTCGATCTGCTCTGCGATCTGTTATGCAGAGCTTAAGCACAGGCTGACCGGAGAACCATATATCCCCTGCCGGGCAGGCCATGTCAATACAGAGACCAAATTTGTCCTGGAGCGCTTCGGCGTAAAAGCGCCGCGTTATATCAAGTCGTTTGAGCCGTGTCTGAGCGATGTGCAGTACCGCAGGATCCCCGGTATTGATGAGGAGATGTCGCTGCACCGCGCATGGAATTACATGAACGAAAATGATATTCAGACGCTGGCCGTTGTCGATGAGGAGCGTCATCTTAAAGGACTGCTGACGCTGAGTGATATCGCGCGCTTCTATATGGAGGATAAGGACGCGAACGCACTGGCGGAGGCCGGCACAAGCTATCGCAATCTGGTGGATGTACTGGATGGTACGCTGATTGTCGGTGATGTCGAAAAGCGGTTCGAGCAGGGCAGCGTGGTGGTTGCGGCAGCCAATCCGGATGTTCTGGAGGATTATATCGGGCCGCGTGACATGGTCATTCTCGGCAATCGCTATGAGAGTCAACTCTGCGCCATTGAGATGAACGCGGGCTGCATTATTATCGGGCTCGGCGCGAAAGTCTCGCGTACCATCCGCAAGCTGGCGAGTGAAAATCAGGTTTCCATCATCGCAACGCCGCTGACGACATACAGCTGCGCCAAGGTGGTCAGCCAGGCTGTGCCGGTGCGCCATGTCATGCGCCGCAGGGGACTGATCACCTTTGAACCCGATGACGTGGTAGAGGATGTAAAGCGTGCAGTATCCAAAAAGCGTATGCGCTACTATCCGCTGCTGGATGAGCAGGGACGGTATATCGGAATGTTTTCTCAGCGCAATCTGCTGGATCTGGAGCGTCCGTCGGTCATTCTGGTCGATCACAACGAGCGGGACCAAGCGGCAGACGGTATTCGTTCGACCAATATCATTGAGATCATCGATCATCACCGCATTGATTCGGTTGAAACGAGCGGGCCGATCTATTTCCGAAATCAGCCGCTCGGCTGTACCGCGACCATTATCACAGGAATGTATCATGAGCATAATGTGCCGATCGAACCGAAAATCGCGGGTCTGCTGTGCTCTGCGATTCTGTCGGATACACTGATGTTCCGTTCTCCGACCTGTACGCCGCTCGACCGCGCTGCCGCAGAGGAGCTGGCGCAGATCGCAGGTCTGGATATCAGAGAGTATGCAACGGAGATGTTTCGCTCCAGCTCGCGCCTGCGCGACCGTTCGATGGATGAGCTGTTCCACATGGATTTCAAGTACTTTCAGGTACAGAATAAAAAAATCGCCATTTCGCAGCTCACGAGTGTCAGCGAGAATGAGCTGAACGGCATCCGGGATAAAATGCTGGGCTATATGGAGGACTATCTCAAGACGAGCGGACTGTCCATGCAGTTTGTCATGCTGACCAATATCATCGAGGAAAAGACCGAACTGCTTTATGTCGGCCGGGGTGCAAAGAATCTGGTGCATACCGCGTTCCGCAAGGAATGCGGGGAGCATTCGGTCGTGCTGCCGGGTGTAGTCAGCCGCAAGAAGCAGATGGTAACGCCGCTGCTCAGTGCAATGGAGGAGGAAGGGACCATGTAAGGCGGAAGTGCCTTGTGCTGCATGCAGGCGCAGTTCGTGCGATACAGAATGAATACCCCCGTCCTGCACAATCTGTGCAGAATGGGGGTATTTACGCTCTGCGGAAGGGAAAAAACAGTTCGGAGAGGGTACATCGAAAAAAATTTTCACAAATGCGGATATTTAGAACTTAATATATAATAAAATTGTGATAATTAAATACACAAACGTTTGCGAATGTACAAATTACACAAAAATAAACAAAATACTTCTTACAATGTGAGGGATGAAACTTTGCCTGATTCGGTGTTATACTGTATATATACCAAGGAGCGCAGGGTGTAAAACGACCATCAGCGCAAACGTGTGCGTAAACGGTTTCCGCAGGAAATGAGGAGGAGCAGAACATGACAGAAACGATTGCATATCTTCGCGAATTTCACTTTGCATCGGTCGTGCTGCGGCTCGCTCTGGCTATGCTGCTCGGCGGCTGCATCGGTCTGGAGCGGGAACGAAAACGCCGTCCGGCGGGCTTCCGTACATATATGCTGGTGTGTCTGGGTGCAACGCTGACCGTGCTGCTCAGCCTGTACGAATTTACCATGGTGACAGGGCCGTGGTCGGATATTTGCGCAGAGATCGGCATAAAAACCGACGTTTCGCGTTTCGGCGCACAGGTCATCAATGGCATCGGCTTTCTCGGCGCAGGCACGATTCTGGTCACCGGCCGTCAGCAGGTCAAGGGACTGACTACCGCCGCCGGCTTGTGGGCTTCGGCGTGTACCGGCCTCGCGGTCGGAGCGGGATTTTACGAATGCGTACTGATCGCGTTTGCTATGATCTTTCTGAGCATCCGCCTGTTCCCGATCGTGGATGCATACATTCAGGAAAACGCGCGCGATATCAATCTGTATCTGGAGTTTAACTCAATGGACGATGTCAGCACGATCATCAATCAGCTGAAAGCGCAGAATGTGCAGATCTACGACATCGACATCGAGCGCAACCGGAGCGGTGAGCAGCTGCATCCAAGCTCGATCTTTTCGATTCGTCTGAATGAAAAAATACCGCATACGCAGCTGCTGTCCGAACTGGCCGGTCTGGATTGTCTGTGTGTGATCGAAGAACTGTAACGGGAGGGAAGCAATATGTTATCTGTTTTTGACGGTCTGCGCAGCGTTACCACGCTCTCCGTATTTGTGCGTCTCGCCTGTGCATTTATCTGCGGCGGCATCATCGGCATCGAGCGCTCGTACAAGCGCCGTCCGGCAGGCTTCCGCACGCATATCTTGATCTGCATCGGTGCAGCGATCACCACGCTGACCAGTCAGTATCTGTATCTGAATATGCATTATTTCACTGATATGGCGCGTCTGGGCGCGCAGGTTGTTGCCGGCATCGGCTTCATCGGCGCCGGTACGATCATCGTCACCAAGCGGCAGAATGTGAAGGGACTGACAACGGCGGCCGGACTGTGGACCTCGGCTATCATCGGTCTGGCGTTCGGCGGCGGCTTTTATGAGGGCGGCATTCTGGCCACCGGCTTTATCATGCTGGCAGAGCAGGTGTTCTCGCGGCTGGAGTACCGTGTGCTGGAGCACGTTCCCGAGATCAATGTGTATATGGAATACGAGGATAAAACGTGTCTGGACGATGTGCTGCAGCTGTACCGCAGATGTGATGTCAAAGTGCTGAATATCCAGATTACCCGTGCGGCGGAAAACGGTGAGCACAATGCCTGTGCCATCTTCACGCTGCGCCTGCCGCGCAGCTGCACGGTAAACCGTCTGATGACACTGGTCGGCGAGCGTAAAGGCATCGTGTCGGTCGAGGAACTGTAAAACTGAACAAATCTATTGCATTTCATCCTTTCAGGCAACACCGCATAATGAGACAAAAGGCGACTTGCGAGCAGGTTTTGCGTGCTGACGAGGCTTGGTTCTGCGGTAATACTTGAGGTATTACCATGGAAGCGCAGCAAAGTCAGGGCGCAGAATTTCAGCAAAGCGTCGCAGCAGCGCGACCGGAGTCTGCGCAAGAAGCTGTGGTTCTCATTATGCGGTGTTGTCTTAACAGACCGTGAACCTTTTAACGCGCACTGGCGCGCGAATTATTTAAATTGCAGGAATAGGACCTTTTTGACAGACTGAGACGCACATCTTGCGATGTGCGTCTTTTTGTGTATTTGCACGGTTACAGCTCCGGCACATCTGTATCTATGAACGGCACATCGGTTTTGCATACCGCATCAATCGCTTTGGACATATGCTGGATACGGTACTGCCGCGGTGACGTACCGACCTTCTTAACGAACAGGTTGATCAGACTGCCGCTGGTCGAGTAGCCGACCTCCTCGGCGATTTCCGCAATCGGCTTCTGCGTGCGCACGAGCAGAACCTTCGCCCGCTCAATGCGCGAGTTGATGACATAATCGGCAGGGGAGAAGCCGGTGCGGCGCTTGAACATATGCGCGAAATAGGACGCACTCAGGCACACGGTGGACGCCAGATCCTCCACGGAAATCGGCTGACCGATATGCGAGCGGATGTACTGGATGGCCTGCTCGACCGGCGTATCCGCTGACTGCTCGGCGGCACTCGGTGAGAGCAGCAGGTCAAACATGCGGTAGATGCGTGCCGAGCGCTGCATGTCGGTCTCTACACCGTTCTCATCGTAAAAGCGCACCATGTCGTACAGCAGATTGCCGATCAGCGTGTTGTTATCGCGGCGGATGAGCCAGCCGTGCCGGTCGGTGATGCGGCGGCACAGCTCACGCGCGTTCGAGCCTTCAAAGTGCATGTACACGAACTCCAGTCCGTCCTCGGCGTGGTAGTAGTGCGGCTCAATGCAGTCGAGCAGCAGTATGTCACCGGCCTCGGCGACATTGAACTCACCGCGGTACTCCACACGGAAGCGTCCCTTGCGGATGTAGGCGATGAGCAGCGGCGGATAACTGTCACGCTTCATAAAATAGTTGGCGGTGCAGTAGTAGTGACCGCACCATGTCGGGTAGAACAGCAGCTCTCTCGCGGTCTGCGACGGCGTAAACGGAAAACAAACCGACTCACTTCGGATGCCGGGATCAACACTTTGCATAGACTTTTCTCCTTCCTTATTTTGCCCTCATAGAATCCATGAACGAAATAGCAGGATTGATGAACTGGTTTTCTGTGTTTTTTCACAGAAAGCAGGATTGATGAACTTTGCAGCAGAAACGCTTATTGAATATATCCATAAAATATTTTATACTTAGGCCAGAAGTTAGGGAATGGATACAATAAACAAAGATAAATCGAATTTGTTGTATGTATTTCACAAAACATCAAAATTAGCAGTACAAAAACAGAATCAAACACTTTTTTGCAAATCAAAGAAAGAAGGAAAACATTATGTTTATCGGTGAAAAGAAAATTACTCGTCCGTTCCGTTGGGGTATCGTAGGCGGCGGCCGCACTTCCGGCGTTGGCTACAAGCATCGTCTGGGTGCTATGCGAGACAACACCTCGTTCGTACTCAAGGCTGCAGCGTTCGACCTGGACTTCGCCCGCTGCGTAGACTTCGGCAAGAACCTGAACATGGATGAGGAACGCCTCTATCCGGATTACAAGACCATGTTCGCTGAGGAAGCAAAGCGCGAGGACGGCATCGAGGCTGTTGACATCGCAACCCCGAACTTCCAGCACTTTGAGGTCTGCAAGGCAGCTCTGGAAGCCGGCCTGCATGTAATCTGTGAGAAGCCGCTGTTCTTCAAGGTTGAGGAAGGCGAGGAGATCAAGAAGCTGGCTGAGGAAAAGGGCAAGATCGTTTGCGTAACCTACGGCTTCTCCGGTTTCGACCTGCTGAGCCAGATGCGTTCCATGGTCCTGAACGGTGACATCGGTGAGGTTACTATGGTAGACCTCCGCTACGCACACGGCTTCGCTTGCGACCCGACCGGCGACAAGCAGGCTGAGGGTCAGAAGTGGCGTGTTGATCCGGCAAAGTCCGGCCCGTCCTTCGTACTCGGCGACCTGTCCACCCATACCTTCTACATGTCCGAGCTGATCTGCCCGCAGCTGAAGCTGAAGCAGCTGCTGTGCGACCGCCAGAGCTTCATCAAGTCCCGCGCACCGCTGGAGGACAATGCTTACGTCCTGATGCGTTATGAGAACGGCGCAGTTGGCCGTATGTGGGCATCCGCAGTTAACGCAGGTGACATGAGCAGCCAGCACATCCGCATTGTCGGCACCAAGGCTTCCCTCGAGTGGAACGACATGCATCCGGATGAGCTGTACTACGAAGTACAGGGTCAGCCGCGTCAGACTCTGGTTCGTGCAATGGATTACCTGAATCCGGAAGCTCTCGAGTACGAGCGCCTGGGTGCTCTGCACTACACCGGCCTGATCGAGTCCTGGAGCAACCTGTACACCCGTTTTGCTATCGCAATGGATGCAAAGAACCGCGGCGACGAGGAGACCCTCAAGAATCTGGTTTACCCGGATCTGGAGCACGGCATCGACGGCATCCGCTGGGTAACCAAGTGCGTAGAGTCCGCTGACAAGGGTGGCGTATGGGTAGATTTCAAGTAATTCTCCCAATTTCCATCTAAACTAAGGCAATACCGCATAATTGAACAAGAGCGATTTGCGAATAAATTTTGCGTACTGATGAGGCGCGGTTTCGCAGCAATACTTGCCGTATTGCAAGAAATCGCAACAAAATCAGAATACAAAATTTCCGCAAAGCGCCGCTGCTTTAATTGTGCGGTGTTGCCTAAGACACTCTCTCATTTCTTTTCTCTATACCGCTGCCTTCCATAAGGCGGGCAGCGGTAAACTCTTAAACGCTTATAACGCTAAAATTCCCTTTTGATAACATACTTGAAAGAATTCTCTCTCTAAAAATCGCTCCAACGATTTCTACTACAACAAAAAAGAAGAAAAGTGAGGTTTTTTATATGAAACTCGCAATTTGCACTGACGTATTCGCTGATCTGTCCTACACGGACATGCTTGACAAGGTAAAGTCCCTCGGTATCGACGCGGTCGAGATGACTGCAGGCGGCTGGGGCGCCCGCAAGCACTGCAACACCGCGGAGCTGCTTGCGGACGAAGGCAAGCGCAAGGAATTCATGGGCGAACTCGAGAAGCGCGGCATGCGCATCTCTGCACTGAACACGTCCTGCAACCCGCTTTGGCCGTCCAAGACCGGCGAGGAATACAAGAAGTCCATGTACGACTGCGCTACGCTGGCAGGTCTGCTGGGCGTCAAGAAGATCGTTGCGATGGCAGGTCTGCCGGCTGGCAACGAAACCGACACCACCCCGAACTGGATCACTTCTACCGTTTCCTGGCCGGATTTCATGGCTCCGGCGTATGAGTACCAGTGGAAGGTAACGATCGAGTTCTGGAACGAATTCATCGCACACTGCAAGAAGTGCGGCATTGAGCACATCGCTATCGAGGAATTCCCGGGCACCATGGTTTGGTCTGCTTCGACTCTGCTCAAGCTGCGTGAGGCTACCGACCCGATGCTCGGCATCAACCTCGATCCGTCCCACATGATGGTTCTGGGTGCGGACCCGATCGCGGCTGCACGCGCACTCAAGGGCTGCATTTTCCATGTTCACGGCAAGGATGCCCGCATCGAGCGCGGTCTGGCTGACACCGACGGTCTGCTCGAGCCTCGCCCCGTTACCGAGTCCGCTGACCGTGTATGGAACTACGTTGCAGTCGGCTGCGGCAAGGATTTGCAGTGGTGGAAGGAATTCTTCTCCGTTTGCCACATGATGGGCTACGATGGAGACGTTTCCCTCGAGATGGAGGATCTCACCATGACCGTTGATGCAGGTGTCAACACCTCGATCGACGCGCTGCGCCAGACCATCAGCCAGTAATTGGTGCGGTATCACCGAACAATTGCTCTTGCCGAATTGTCCGGTGATACCGTAAAAGAAAAAGATTTTTCATTAAGTCCACAGCATTTTCGCAATTCCAGCACCACCCCTGTAGAGAAGAAAGAAAATCAATATGAGAAGAAGAGAAAGGGCAGTGTTTGAACTATGAAAAAGAAGCTTTTAGCAATGACGTTAGCAAGTGCTCTGTGTGCCGGCATGCTGGCAGGCTGCGGCGGCGGTTCGTCCGCATCGACTGGCAGCACGGGTGACAGCGGCTCCACCGCTTCCGGTGATGCCTACAACGTAACCGTTATCGTAAAGCATACGGACGGTCACTTCAACAAGGTTATTGCCGGTGCGCGCGATTACGGCAGCGAGCACGACAATGTAAACGTCGAAATCCAGTCTCCGACCTCGGCTACCTCGTATGATGAGCAGGTCAACATGATTGAGACGGCACTCGGCAACCCGGGCATCGATGCCGTTGTTATCGCTCCGCAGCAGTCCACCTCTACCGCAACGCTGGTAGATACCGCGACCAAGCCGGTCGTAGCACTCGATACCGACTTCACCTCGGACAAGAAGGCATGCTTCGTTGGCACCGGCAACGAGGACGCAGCGCTGAACGGCGGCAAGGCGGTTGCTGAGGCCTGCAAGGCACTGGGCAAGGACAAGCCGACGGCGGTTATCATTGCAGGCGTACAGGGCGACGAGACCCATGAAGCACGTCTGCGCGGCTACCGCGATGCGATCGAAGCCGCAGGCGGTCAGGTGCTCGAAGTGCAGTACACCGATACCATGCCGGACAAGGCAGCAGCCGCTATGGAGGCGGTTATCCAGAAGTACCCGAACGGCGTAGACGCAGTTCTGTCCATCGCGGATGACATGGCGCTTGCAGCTGCAAAGGTTATCAAGGATTCCGGCAACACCAATTACGCAGATACCGTTCTGTGCGGTTTTGACGGCAACCAGTCTGCCATCGAGGCTGTTATGGACGGCTCTCTGACCATCGACATCGCTCAGATGGGCTACGACATGGGCTACAAGGCTGTTGAAGCAGCAGTTACCGTACTTGAGGGCGGCTCTGTTGAATCCTTCATCGACTCCGGCTCCAAGGTTATCGACTCCTCCAATATCGATGAGTACGTCTCCGACATGAAGTCCAAGGGTCTGTGGGAGTAATTCAAACACACATTTGACAGCATAAACAGTTTATAGACAGGGCGGACGCAGAGTTCGACACATGCGTCCGCCCTAACTATACGCATTTTTGAGAATTAAATTACAAATATGGGAAATTGAAGCGGTTGAGGGACCGCGTGAAAGAGGGGATTCCAATGGTTTGGACTATGGCGACGTTTATCGGTTTCACGATACTTGTTGCAGTTATTTCGTATGTAAAAACAAAGGGCGATGACCAGAGCACCGCAGACGGCTATTTTCTGGCCGGACGCGGACTGCCGGGCTTTGTTATCGCAGGTTCGCTGCTGCTGACCAACCTGTCGGCAGAGCAGCTGGTCGGCACAAACGGCCAGACTTGGAGCGTGGGCATGAGCCCGATGGCGTTCGAGATCGTAGCAGCTCCGTGCTGTATCGTGCTGGCGCTGTTTGCGGCGCCGCGTTATCTGAAAAGCGGCATTACCACCATTCCGGAGCTGATCGGTCTGCGCTATGACCGCAGCACAAAGCTGTGGTTCTCCATCGCGTACATCCTGCTGTACATTGTCGTACAGATTCCGGTTATCCTGTACTCCGGTTCGCTGGTATTTGAAAATATCTTCAACGTATCCGGCATTCTTGGCGTAACCAAGTTCCAGGCCGTTATCATTCTGTGTATCATCATCAGTGTCATCGGCTCGATTTACGCTATCTTCGGCGGACTGAAAGCCGTAGCCGTATCGGATACCGTAAACGGCATCGGCCTGCTGATCGGCGGCTTCATGATCCCGTTCTTCGCACTGAGCGTGCTCGGCAAAACGGTAGGCGGTGACGGTCTGTCGGTTATCGACGGTATGCGTTTCCTGATCGAAAACCATTCGGACATGCTCAACTCCATCGCTCCGGCGGATTCTCTGCCGCCTGCGGTTCCGTGGCCGACCGTATTTACCGGTCTGTTCTTCCTCGGTCTGCAGTCCTGGTGTACGCACCAGTCGTTTATTCAGCGTGTACTTGCTGCAAAGAACCTCAAGGAAGCACAGAAGGGTGCTCTCTACTGCGCGTTTCTGAAAATTATCGGTTTTATGTACCTTGCGCTGCCGGGCGTTATCGCGTATGCGCTGTTTGAGCTGCAGGGCGATCAGGTATCCATGATGGACGAAGCGTACCCGCAGCTGGTTTCGCAGGTTGTTCCGGCTCCGCTGATGGGCTTCTTCGCAGCCGTAATGCTCGGTGCGATACTGTCCTCGTTCAACTCGGTGCTGAACTCGGTAGATACCATGTTCACCATGGACATTTACAAGGAATTCATCGACAAGGACGCTTCCGAGGACAAGCTCGTCAAGGTCGGCAAGAATGTCGGCATCATCTTCGCGGTATTGACCACCATCGTCGGTCCGCTGATCTACTTCTTCCCGGCAGGCTTGAAAACCTTCCTGGATTCTCTCGTAATGCTGATTGCACTGCCGGTGCTGACGGCCGTATTCGGCGGCTTCTTCTTCAAGCACCTGCCGAAATACAGCGCAAAGGTCATTCTGGCGCTGCATGTGGTCTGCTACGGCTCGTTCCTGCTGTTCCTCAACAGCAAGTTCCATTATCTGTATGCTGTATTCGTTCTGCTGCCGGTTGAGCTGCTGATTATGTTCATTTTCAATCAGCGAAACAAGACAAAGCATCCGGAGGCATGGGTACAGAAGGACATCGGCGCTGTCGATCTTACTCCGTGGAAATATCGATGGGTCGCTACCGCACTGATTCTCATTTGTGTTGCAGTGGTTTACCTTGCGTTCTCGCCGCTCGGCATCGGTACCTGGAGTTATACACAGCCTTTCTAAAATCGAAAGTAAAACGGAGTGCGTTTGCACTCCGTTTCAGTCTGTCAAAAAGCAGCATTTCGACTCTTGTACTTCGTGCGGCAGCACGCATAAAATAGAATTTTCGGAGCAAATTCATAAATTCCGAGATACACAAGGGAAGAAAAATGTGCCTGCAAGGTGCGGCTTTTCTTCGAAATTCGATCGAAAGGCTGCTCGGAAAACGTTAGTGTTTCGACAGTCTCAAAAGCCCGTACAGCTGCCCTACGCTGTGCGGGCTTTTGCAATTTACTTTTCAGTCGAATCCTCTATCACAAAGCACGCTCGGCCGTTCTCCTTGGCCTGATAGAGCACGTGGTCGGTTTCGGTGAGCAGGTGCTTGATCTCCTGCGGGAAAACAAAGCGGTACGCGCCGATGCTGCAGCTGACCGTGACCTGCTCGAGAATACCGGAAATATCGCGCAGGAACTGCGTCAGCAGATGTTCCAGTTGGTCCTGCGACAGATCTATATCGAGCATTACGGCAAACTCATCACCGCCGATACGGCCGACAGAGCCGCAGAAACGAAAGGTGTTCTGTAAATGCTCGGCAAACTGCTTGAGGACCTCATCACCGACAGAATGACCGTATTTGTCGTTGATGTGCTTGAAATAATCCAGATCGCAGACCAGAAACCAGCCGGCTGCTCCGGCGTGGGACTTCTGGCTGCGGAGACAGGTGTGCAGGAACAGCTTGCGGCCCATAATGCCGGTCAGGAAGTCCAGCTCGCCGGTGTACTCACGAAATTTCATGTAGCGGTAGACCATCAGGATGAGGATGAGCAGAATGAAGTTGAGCGCCAGCATGGCAGTCAAAAACTGTACCTGCAGGTGGAGAATATCCCGATGAATGTGCTGTGTGACATCTACGCCGTGCTGCCCGAGCATGTAGTACATACGGTTGGAGAAGTAGACAGTCGAGAGAACCGCCATACAGAAGATAAACGTACTTACGCCCCCCAGCACGAAACCAATCTTCGGAGACCAGTACGGGGTGTTTTCGTATTCATTGACCGCGTTTTTATAGGTCTGGATAAAGGGACTGTGATACAGCTTGTCAATCGCCAGAACGACCGCAGCACAGAACGACAGGATGATGAGGTCGCTTTTTTTCAGTATAAATATTGATAAAATATTAAAACCGAGAGAGGGAAAGAGCAGCCCCATCGCAGTATAGACCAGAAGCGCGTGCAGCTTAGGTGCCGCGATCGTGATGAGCAGCTTGCACAGATTCTTTCGTTTGCTTTTGTGTGCCAGCTGAAACAGACAGCCGAGCAGAAAACCGAACAGCACGCGCGTGCCGACACTCAGCAGTATGCTTCCAATGGGAAAATCACTCCGGAACGGAGAAAAGACCGCGTCTGCAGGCATGACATAGGTCGCGGAAGCCTTATACAGACTGCCAAGACCGAACAGCAGTCCCGCGAGGGAAGACTCGGCCGGGCCAAACAGGCAGGCGATAATGACGATAGGGATATACGCTGTGGTAATAGAAATCGGCGGAATGTGCATATATCCTAAAAATGTAAAGGACATAATGACTTCCACCGCCAGCAAAAGGCTGAATATGTAGTGCTCAAATTTGTGTGTTTCCCAGATTGTATTCATTTTCCGGATTACCTTTATATAGGGCAGTACCGCGACGGATACGGATGCAGAATTTGCTCGCAGACCGCTCTTGTTCGATCATGCGGTATTGCCATGAATTTTGCTGATAATTAAAAATATTTAACTATATTATATAGTAAAGGTGCGGAAAATGCAACCGATTTGCTTGTGCAGACAATTTTGAGAATTGCGGAAAAGTTCCGATGGGATGCGTGCCGGAGCGTTTTTCGCTTCTTTTCGTTTATACAGATGATTCGTTCTGGACGCTGTGGCGGTAATCCTTCGGTTTGAGACCGGTGATCTTCTTAAATATGCGTGAGAAATACACAGGATCGTTAATGCCGACCCGCTCGGCAACTTCATAGCTTTTGAGTGCCGTAGTGCGCAGCAGATTTTTTGCGGCTTCGATGCGCACGTTCTGCAGATAAGTCGTCAGCGTTGTGCCGGTCTCGCGCTTAAACAGGCGCGAGAGATAGCTTGAGCTGAGATAGAACTGCTGGGCGAGCTGGTCGAGCGAAAGCTGCTCGCCATAGTGTGCGCTGATATAGGTCTGTACCGAGGAAACGATATGATCTGCGCTGGCGGCGCTGCTCTGCGCCATGTCCTGCGTTTGCTGCACGAGTGCGCGGGTGCAGGATTCCATCTCGGCGATGGAGTTGGTCTCCATAATGCGCTTGAGCGAGGAAATGCTGCCGCCCTCGAGCGAATGTCCGGCCATTCCGGGAAACTGCAGCTCCATGCCGAACTGGTGAATATATACGCAGATATTGCGCACGGTATCCGGCGGCAGCTTGCTGCTGTCCGCATAGGCGAAAATGCAGTCGAGCAGCTGCTCTGTGTCGGCGGGATTACGCAGCTCCATCGCAGATTTAAGGGCAGAGAGCATTTCAAAGATTTCGTCGGTCAGCTGCTGCGGGAACGAGCTGAGCTCAGCGAAGTGCGTCACCGGATGGTCGGGCGTGAAGACGGTGAAGCGCACCGCCTGCGCGGCTTCATCGGCGGCATCGGCAAGATTGATGGGATTGTCATTGCAGTTAGAAATGCCGATAAACAGCAGAAAATGCGCCAAACTGCCGACAATATTCACCGCTTCCCTGCATAATGCGGTAATAGGCGCTTCCCCGGCGGCACAGATGACCACAAAGCAGTCCTGCGTGCCGCGGGCAATGTAGTAATGCGGGTAGGAGGATAGACAGTCGGACAGAATCTCCTGCGACTGGTTGAGATACTCGTTGTATTCTTCATCGGTCAGCGTTTCCTCGGACAGCGAGGTAATATACAGCTTGAGTACAAAATAGCTGTGCAGGTCCATTTTCAGCTGAGCCAGGCGGTTGAGCACATACAGCTGCGAGCATGCAACACGGTGGATGAGGTCATGCAGCAGCATGCTCTGCTGCAGCTCCATGTTGCGCGCCGAGGTCGTGGAGAGCTTCTCCTGCAGGTCCTGACTGCTGCGGTCTTCCGCTATGGCGGCCTTGGCTTTTTCGATGGCGTTGGTCAGGTTTTCTACCGTCATCGGCTTGAGTACAAAATCAACCACATGATATTGGATGGCACGCTGCGCGTAGGCAAAATCCGGATAGCCGGTCAAAATGATGACTTTGATGCCGGGATAGTCACGGGCGATGATCTCGGCAAGCTCAAGACCGTCCATACCGGGCATGCGGATATCGCTGATAACGATATTCGGCTGAATGACCGGAATCTGCTCAAGCGCCATCATGCCGTCATCTGCCTGTGCGGCAATCTCACAGCCGAGGTCGCCCCAGTGGATGCAGTGTACCAGACCCTTGCGGATGGCGGATTCATTGTCAACGATCATAACTTTCAGCATAGGTCTTTCTCCTTTTCGGGCGGTGCGGTGATGATGGGGAGCGTCAGCACGATGCTCGTGCCGTGTCCGGGTTCGGATTTGATCGACATGCCGTAGGGCTCGCCGTACAGCAGCTGAAAACGGCGCTCGATGTTGTGCAGTGCAACATGTGTGTGGTGCTTGTCATCGCTGCCGGGCTGGGGGATGGCGGACGGGTCAAAGCCTACACCGTCATCGTGCACGCGGATGTACACGGCGTCCTCCTCCTCCCAGATGCTGACGCGCACCCAGCCGCCGTGACGCTTAGGCTCGAGTCCGTGTACGATACTGTTTTCTACCAGAGGCTGAATGGTCAGCTTAGGCAGGTAGCAGCCGAGCAGCTTGTCGTCCTCCACATCGACGGTGTACTGCAGCTTTTCCTCAAAGCGTTCCTTTTGCAGGGCGAGATAGTATTTTACAGAATCCAGTTCCTCCTGCAGGGTGATAATCTGCTTGCCGTGGTTAACAACGCTTGCCCGCAGCAGCTGTGCCAGATTCTGCACCGTGGTGCAGATGGCCGGCTGACCGGCTACCATGCAGCGGACATTGATCAGTTCAAGAATATTAAAGATGAAGTGCGGCTGAATCTGGCTCTCCAGCTGATGAATCTCTGCGTCACGCAGCAGCAGACCGCGCTGATAGACCTCCTGAAACAGGGTGTCCAGCCGGTCGGCCATGTCGTTGAAGGCATGCGAGATAGCGGTCGTTTCGGTGTAGGGCGTTTCATCCATGCGCACGGAAAAATCACCGCTGCCGATACTGCCGATGGTGTGCAGCATCTGCCGCAGAGGACGCAGCAGCAGGATGAGACAGGTGGCGGCCAGCAGCAGAGCCAGGATCAGGATGGCAGCACAGACGAGAAAATACACACGCGTACTCTGGCGCACACCGGCGAGGATTTCGGCGTTTGGAATATAGATGTCCACGCGCTCGCGGCTTTTGCGGAGTGAGCTGGACGCATGATACCACTTATTCATATCCTCGTTCTCGCGGAACAGGTCGGTCTGCAGAGAGCTGATGCGTTGGCCCTGATCACCGCTGAAAATGACGACAGTAGAAGGGTAAAGCTGATTCAGCGACAGCGTGGAGAGCAGCTTGTTGATGTTCAGCTCGACGATGATTTTGCCAAGCGGCTGCATGGTGTTGAGGTCAACAAAATCGACGATCATATATGCGTATCCAACGATGGTGTAGTGCGTGTACAGCGTGCGTGCGGAGTTGCAGTCCTCGTGCGTCTGGTACATCTGCCGGACGCGCCACGAGGTATTCAAATAGTAGTTGCCGCCGTAGACCGGTACATATTGGTCGTTTTTGATCAGGTAGATGGCGCTGACCACATCGGGGTTGAGCGAATCGCCGAGCGAGAATGCGCGGCTGAAATTCTGCTCCAGCCGGAGAATCTGGATCTGGGTGAGCGGTTCACTGCTGCTCATCATCTGCTGGGCGGCGCTGTCCGAGGTCAGGTAGTACACACCATCCCGCAGGGTCTCCATCATGCGGTCGGTGCGGTCGGTGAATTCGTTCAGATACATGGAAACCGTCTCACTGGCGGTATGCTGCAGCTGACCGGATACGGTATGGATAAAATAGATGCCGGCGGTGACAACAGGTGCGAATACCAGAATACATATCATCACAACGACCAGCCCGATAAGAGAGATCTTGCGTTTTGCCATACAATACACCTCACGGGAGCTTCTGCGAACTATACAAGGGCAGCACCATAATAATAGAGCTGCGGAGTTACCCTAAATATACCACAATTCGACCGCTTTGTGTACCATCCGGAGGGGGAGAAGCGACATTAGAAAAAAATATCCTGTTTTGGCGCAAAATAATCCTATGTTTTCAAAGAGGAGTGCAGAGCGTGTGAACGAAAAGCAAAATCGTCATATGTTTTGACCGGTTTACTGCATTGAGGGCAGACTGTTCCTCGGGTATAATAAATACAACAAAACACAGAGCGGTATTTGAATGAGACAAATGCCGTAAGGAGAGAAAGAGGAGGAACCCCACATGAAAACAAAGCGTATCCTCTCCCTGCTGATGGCAGGCGCGCTGCTGACCGGTGCACTGACAGGCTGCGGCGGCAAGAAGGATGATTCTGCACAGAGCGGTGACAGCTCCGGCGTGATCACCATCAACTATCCGACGGCCCAGTGCGGCACGAATACGTCCGCTCCGGTATGCGATGAACTGATCAAGGAATTCAATGAGAAGTACGCAGGCAAGTACGAGATCAAGAAGGAAGACGTTCCGGGCGATCAGAACTACATCGACAAGATCAAGGTACAGCTTGGCACGGGCGATCTCCCGCCGGTTATTTACGGCGGCGGCTACAATCTGCTTGATATGGTCGTTGCCAAGGATCTGGCAGTTGACCTGACCGATGCGGTAAATTCCGATGCAGACTGGAAGGCACTGTATTCCGATACCGCGCTGGCTACCAACAGCCGCGACGGCAAGATCTACGCTTCCTCGATGGAAGGTCAGGTTATCGGTTACTTCTACAACAAGGAGCTGTTCAAGCAGGCAGGCATCACCGAGCCGGCTAAGACCTGGGACGAGTTCTTCCAGCAGTGCGACAAGCTGAAGGCAGCCGGCGTCACCCCGCTGTCCATGGATACCGCGGATTCTGCGTGGGTAACCCAGCTGTGGATGGGCGCTATGGTTGGCACCGAGTCCGACGCAGGCCTGGAGTTCGTGAATACCATGAACCCGACCGACTACAACACGCCGGAAATGATCGCAGCAGCCGAGAAGATTCAGAAGATGTACCAGAACTAC
Source organism: Butyricicoccus sp. AM05-1 (assembly GCF_003474415.1). Classification (NCBI taxonomy): domain Bacteria; kingdom Bacillati; phylum Bacillota; class Clostridia; order Eubacteriales; family Butyricicoccaceae; genus Butyricicoccus; species Butyricicoccus sp. AM05-1. Next base: position 34,478 of record NZ_QUDG01000004.1, read on the forward strand.
ACCACGCAGGATGCAATCGGCGGCAAGTATGAGAATGCTGCAAACAACTTCCTGTCCGGCCAGACCGCAATGCTGGCGAACGGCCCGTGGATGATCGGTGATTTCTCCGATACCTCCATGGCAGAGGAAGGCTTCGCTGATAAGGTCGGCGTAGCGCTGTTCCCGGGCAACTTCGTATACGATGCACCGATTCAGGGCTACATCGTTACCAAGCAGGACGACCCGAAGGTAGAAGAGGCTGCCATTGAGATGGTCAAGTTCTTTACCTCGGCTGAGGCACAGCAGACCGCAATGGAGATGCAGGGCATGGTTCCGGCCTCCAACACGGTAGAGCTGACCGACACCGCAAAGGACAAGTACCCGCTGCTTGCTGAGTTCCTTGACCTTGCAACCACTGAGGGTGAAAAGCGCTCGGATACTCTGCAGGCTACGATGTACTCCAACCTGCTCGACGTTATGAGCCAGCAGCTCCCGCTGCTCGCTTCGGGTGAGCTGGACGCAAAGGGCTTCTGCCAGACGCTGACGGATGCTGCAGCGAAGAACCAGTAAACTGTTTACCGCAGGGACCCGTCAAAAAACGGATCCCTGTTTTTCTCCTCAACAAGAAAGGAAACCGCTTTATGAAACGTAAAAAGGGATGGCTGCCGGTGTTCCTGCTTCCGGCTGTCGCATTGTTCCTGCTGATCTATGCTGTTCCGTTGGTGATCGTGTTCGTTTCCTCGCTGTTTGATTACCGGCTGACGGGCGACTCGATGACATTCATCGGTCTGCAGAACTATACACAGCTGTTCAGCGATGCGACCTTCCGGCAGGCGTGCGGCCACACAATCGTCTGGATTCTGATCCACTGTATTATTCATGTCTCCATCGGCGTTATCCTGGCGCTTGTGCTGTACAAAAAGCCGCGCGGCTGGAAATTTGTCCGTACTGCATATATGATCCCGAATATCATCTCCAACGCCGCAATGGGCATGATCTTCCTCAATATTTTCAACCCGCAGTACGGCGTGGTCAATTCCATCCTCAAGGCTGTTGGTCTGGAAAACCTGACACATAACTGGCTGATGGATACCACAACGGCGTTCCCGTCCGTCACCATGACGTGGCTGCTGTTTGCGGGCTACACCACGACGCTCGTGCTCGCCGAGGCGCTGACCATTGACGATTCGGTGCTCGAAGCGGCTCGTGTGGACGGTGCGACTTCGTTCCAGACCGATATGTTCGTTGTGCTGCCGCTGCTGCGCAAGATCATCGGCACGACCATGGTCATGGCGGCAACTTATATGCTGCAGATGTTCGACCTGATCTACATCACCACCAAGGGCGGCCCCGGCTCGGCTACCATGAACCTGCCGCTCATGCTGTACAGCGTGTACAAGAACGAAAATAACTACGGCTACTCGAATGCAATCGGCGTTTGCATCGTCATTGCGGGTGTCGTTTGCATGACGCTCATCAACAAGGCGATGCGCGTCAACGAAGAAGACTACTAAGGAGGCGTTCGACAAATGAAAACCAGCTTCGGTGCAATGACCGGCAGAGAACGCCTGTGCTTTGTGCTCAAATATCTGTTTATGGCGCTGTGTGTGGTTGTTGCGCTGTTCCCGATCATCTGGGTCATCCTGTCCTCGTTCAAGACGAATGCGGAGATCCTGTCGAACGGCATTTCGCTGCCGACGCACTTCGGGTTTGACGGCTATCAGTCCGCACTGGATATGGCGCCGATCTTCAAGTTCTTCGGCAACAGCGTGATCGTCACCTGCTGTGCGACTGTACTCAATGTGCTCGTCTTCGCTATGGCAGGCTACGCGTTTGCGCGGTTCCGCTTTCCGTGCGATAAGCTGCTGTACATGCTGCTCAGCCTGTCGCTCGTCATCCCGATGACGGCACTGCTGCAGCCGGTGTACAGCGTGGTCAACAATCTGGGGCTGTATGATACCAAGGCGGGTCTGATTCTGGTCAACACCGCATTGAATATGCCGATGAGCCTGCTCATCCTGCGCGGCGCCTTCCAGTCTATCCCCAAGGCCATTGAGGAGGCCGCCTACATCGACGGTGCGGGCTTCCTGCGCACGTTCTTCCAGATCATGATGCCGTGCGCCAAGGGCGGTCTTACGAGCGCAGCTGTGCTGTGCTTCCTCAATACATGGAACGAATTTACGTTCTCCCTGATCCTGACCAGCAGCGAGAGTGCCCGCACGCTGCCGCTGTCGCTCAGCTACTTTACCAGCCAGTTCAGCTTTAACTATACGGCGCTGTTTGCCGCAGTTACCATTGCGGTCATTCCTTCGATCATCGTGTTTGCGATCTTCCAGGAGCAGGTCGTTTCCAGCCTGACCGCGGGTTCGGTCAAAGAATAAACGAGGTGAAATTACATGGCAAGCATTAGTTTGAATCACATCAAGAAGGTGTACCCCGGTGATATCGAGGTTATCTCCGACCTGAACCTGCAGATCAAGGATAAGGAGTTCGTCGTACTGGTCGGACCGTCCGGCTGCGGCAAATCGACCACACTGCGCATGATCGCGGGTCTAGAGGAGATTTCGGACGGCGAAATGTACATCGGCGACCGCAAGGTGAACGATGTAGCGCCGAAGGACCGCGATATCGCGATGGTTTTCCAGAACTACGCGCTCTATCCGCATATGACGGTTTACAAGAACATGGCGTTCGCACTCAAGCTGCGCAAAACGCCCAAGGACGAAATCGACCGCAAGGTGCACGAGGCGGCTAAGGTGCTGGACATCGAGCATCTGCTCAACCGCAAGCCCAAGCAGCTTTCCGGCGGCCAGCGGCAGCGTGTCGCGCTCGGACGTGCGATGGTGCGCGACCCGGCGGTATTCCTGCTCGATGAGCCGCTGTCCAATCTGGATGCCAAGCTGCGCACCCAGATGCGCACCGAGATCATCAAGCTGCATCAGAAGCTGGATACGACCTTTGTTTACGTCACGCATGACCAGACCGAGGCCATGACCATGGGCGACCGTATTGTTGTTATGAAGGGCGGCGAGATTCAGCAGGCGGACACGCCGCAGACGCTGTATGACCATCCGTGCAATCTGTTCGTTGCGGGCTTCATTGGTTCGCCGCAGATGAACTTCATGGATGCCGAACTGGGACGCGATGCGGACGGCTACAAGCTGACCTTTGCGGACCAGAGCCTGCACTTTGCGGGCAGTGATGCGCTGAGTGAGTACGTTGGAAAGACGGTCGTGTTCGGCATCCGTCCGGAGAATTTGCACACCTCGGGTGAAAAGTTTACGCAGAATGCGGCGCATACGCTCACCATGCATGTGGACATCGCTGAGCTGATGGGCGCGGAGATTTACGCGCACTGCACCTGTGACGGTACGTCCGTGACCGTGCGTACGCCGTCCGGCGAGCCGATTCATGCGGGCGACACCATCACCGCGGCTGTGGATATGAGCCGCATCCATTTGTTCGATAAGCAGACCGAACGCGCGATCGCGTTCTGACAGGAGGAAAATTTGTGTTTCGTCCATCCTATTTGAAGGAAGGTCCGGGCATTGCCAAGGATGCACCGGAAAAGACCGGCGCCGCATGGGTCGGGGAGACCCTTGTACGGGAGTTCTGGCAGCTCGTCAAGCTGAACGTGCTGTTTCTGCTGTGCTGTCTGCCGGTTGTGACCTTTGGCGCGGCTCGAGCCGCTATGGCGCGCTGCACGGTCAATATGGCGCGTGATGTGCCCAATGATGTGTGGACCGACTTTCTTGCGGCACTGCGGCAGGATACGGTGCGTAATCTTCTGTGCGGACTGGTCGAGCTTGCGCTGCTGTGGATGGGCGTGATGCTGGTAACGGCGGACGGATTTTTCCCGGCCTTGATAGGTATGCTGCTGCTCTGCGTCACAGCTGCGTTTTTTCAGAATTTCTGGGCGGTGCAGGCAGCGGTGGACATCCCGTTTGCGGCAGCGGCAAAAAATGCGTGGCTGCTGTGTCTGCTCCGTCCCGGCATGACTGTGCTGGGGCTGGGCGTAAATGCGCTGCTGCTGATTCCGGCAGTGCTGTTTTTCCCGCTTTCTCTGCCGTATGTGCTGCTGTTCCCGTGCGGTTTGTCCGGATTTGCCTCGGGCATGATCGGCTGGTCCAGCTGCAAACGGTATCTGATTCGATAACAGGAGGTATCTTTTTATGAAATTAACGGTAATCGGCGGCGGCGGTGTACGCTCCATGTTCCTCGCAAAGAGCATTGCACAGCGTGCAGAGGAGCTGCACATCGACGAGCTGGTATTTATGGATAACGATCCGGAAAAGCTCCGCATCTACGGCGGTCTGGCGGCACACGTTGCGCGTATGCTGTGCCCGACCATGAAGTTCACGCTGACCTCCAGTGCGGAGGAGGCGGTAACCGATGCGGATTACGTCATCACGACCATCCGTGTCGGCGGCGACGCGACTCGCGTGCGCGATGAACGACTGGCGCTTGATCTGGGTATTCTCGGTCAGGAAACGACCGGCGCTGCCGGCGTTTCGTTTGCCATGCGCTCGATTCCGGCGCTGGCTGAATACTGCGAGCTGATCAAGAAGCTGGCAAAGCCGGGCGTCAAGGTATTTAACTTTACCAATCCGGCAGGCGTGGTTTCGCAGGCACTGCGCGATATGGGATATGATTTCACCTACGGTATCTGCGACGCACCGAGCGGCATGCTGCACCAGTTTGCCGACCTGTACGGCGTGGATGCGTCCCGCATTTACGGCGAATGCTACGGTTTGAACCATCTGTCCTACTTCCAGAGCATCAAGGTGGACGGAAAGGAGATCATGCCCGAGCTGATCGCCAATGACGAGGCTTACGCCAAGACCGATATGCGCTTTTTCGAGAAGCGTCTGCTCGAGGACCGCGGCTGTGTGCTGAATGAATATCTGTACTACTTCTACTACCGTGAAAAGGCGGTTGCCAACATTCTGAACGCCAAGCAGACGCGCGGCGAGATGATCTGCGACATCAACCGCCACATGACCGAGGAGTTGTCCAAGATCGACATCGAGAACGACTTTGAGGCGGGTCTCAAGTGCTTTGAGAAGTGGTACGGCATCCGCGAGAACAACTACATGGCCAATGAGACTGGTATTCACCGCGACAAGCCGTGGACGTTTGATGTGTATTCCAAGGACGCGGGCGGCTACGCAGGCGTTGCGCTCAAGTTTATCGAGATTGCAGCCTCCGGCGGCATGGGCACGATGATCCTGTGCGCACCGAACGGCAATGCCATCGAAGGCCTCGAGCCGACCGATATTATTGAGGTCACCTGCGATATCTCCCGTGAGGGCTGCAAGCCGCACCATATCACCAATATTCCGGAGAGCAATCTGGAAATGATCCGCCGCGTAAAATATTACGAGCGTCTGGCGGCACGCGGTATCGTCAACCGCTCCAGGAAGGATATCACCGAGTGCCTGACCATGCACCCGCTGGTCGGCTCTTACTCGCTGGCAAGCAAGCTGACCGACGAGTATATCAAGCTCAACGCGCCGTATATCGGGGACTGGAGGGACTGACGCATGTCGTTTCTCGCTTCGGTCGGTGTGACCAATGTGGATTTGATGTATGTCGGCATGCCGCGCGTGCCGCAGGAGGGCGAGGAGATCTTTTCGCAGGATTTCCGCGTGCTGCTCGGCGGCGGTGCACCGGGTACGGCAGTAAACGCCGCCCGTCTGGGCATTCCGACCCGTCTGGCGACCTATCTCGGCAGCGATCTGTTTTCCGGCTTTGCCCGCGCGCAGTTTGAGCAGAACGGCGTTTCTCCGTACAATCTGGCGGCGGAGGGCGAGACCGGTATTCCGGTGAATGTCACCAGTGCCATGCTCACGCCCGGCGACCGTACGTTTGCGACCTACTGCAAGCCGACCGCCATCACGGACGAGTTGCTCGAGCGGGTATATACCATGTCCAAGGGTGCTAAGCTGGTGCAGATGCAGGAGGGCTTTTTGCCGGTATATCGCAAGCTGCACGAGGAAGGAGCCATTCTGATTTTCGACATGGGCTGGGATGATGAGCTGAGCTTTGAGAAGTACGGTGATTATCTGCGTCTGGCGGATTACTATACGCCGAATACCAAGGAAGCGCTCAAGATTACCGGCAGGGACACGCCGGAGGAGGCGCTCCGCGTACTGGCGGAGTATTTTGAGCATCCGCTGGTCAAGCTGGATAAGGACGGCTGTCTCATCCTCGAGGACGGCACGCCGCGTCTGCTGCGCAATATTCCGGAATTCACCTGTAAGGATTCCACCGGTGCGGGCGATGCGTTCCTTGCAGGGCTGATGTACGGTCTGTACCATGGCTATCCGTTCGCGGATTGTGTACGGTTCGGCAACATCACAGGCGGCAAGAGTGTCACCGGTGTGGGCTGCCTGACCGAGTATGTGCAGGAGAGCGAGCTGCTCGCACTGCGTGAAAAGTATAAGGATTTATAAGCGTTTGGAGGCTTTTTTGTTATGAGAATCATTCGTGCAAAGGATTACAAGGATATGAGCCGCAAGGCGGCAAATATCATTTCTGCGCAGGTCATCCTCAAGCCGGATTCCGTGCTCGGCCTTGCCACCGGCTCGTCGCCGATCGGCACATATGAGCAGCTGGTCAAGTGGTACGAAAAGGACGATCTGGATTTTGCGGATGTGACTACAGTCAATCTGGATGAATACTATGGCATGAAGCCGGAAAACGATCAGAGCTATCATTATTTCATGCACGACCACTTTTTTGATCATGTGAACATTGACCCGTCGCGTATCAATCTGCCGAACGGCATGGAGCCGGACGAGAAAAAGGAGTGCGCCCGCTATGATGCGGTGCTTCGCAGTGTGGGCGATGTGGATATTCAGCTGCTCGGCATCGGCCGCAACGGCCATATCGGCTTCAACGAGCCGGACGACTGCTTCGCCAAGGGCACGCACTGCGTGGAGCTGACCGAGTCCACCATCGAGGCAAACAAGCGCTTTTTCGCCAGCGAGGATGAGGTGCCGCGCCGTGCCTACTCGATGGGCATTCACACCATCATGACCGCAAAAAAAGTGCTGGTCGTTGCCAGCGGCGAGGACAAGGCGTGGGCTATCCGTGAATCCTGCTTCGGTCCGGTAACGCCCAAGGTGCCCGGTTCGATTCTGCAGCTGCACAACGACGCGATCGTTATCGCAGATGAGGCAGCTCTCAGCCTGTGCGGCGATTTTCTCTGATTTCTGATCATAACGGCGGCGGTACCGTGTTTTATCTTACCGTGCGGTAAATCAACAGCATTCTGCGGTACCGTCGTTTTGAAACCCGAAGTGCAGTTCCGTCTCCTTCTGCGCTTTGGGTTTTATGATTTTTCGCAAGGGAGGTGCGATATGGTGCGCGTTACCGATATGACACACGGCCGTCCGATACGGCTGATTCTGCTGTTTTCACTGCCGCTGATGCTGGGCAGCGTGTTTCAGCAGCTGTATACCATTGTAGATACGATTATTATCGGACGTGGTGTCGGTATGCAGGCGCTGGCGTCCATCGGTGCGGCGGATTGGATCAACTGGCTGGTTTTGTGGGGACTGCAGGGCTTTACGCAGGGCTTTGCGATTCTCGCGGCACAGGAGTTCGGTGCGGGCTCCTATGACCGGCTGCGTCGTGTACTGGCTATGATCGTTAAGCTGTCGTGCTGGTTCGGCATCGCAGTGACGATCATCAGCCTGTTGCTGATAAGGCCGCTGCTTACGTTGCTGCACACCGATCCTGCGGTGTTCGGTGGAGCGCAGACGTACTTATATGTGCAGTTCGGCGGCTCGCTCATCATTATTGCATACAATATGGCGGCGGCCGTGCTGCGCTGTCTGGGCGACAGTAGAACACCGCTGTTTGCGATTATCGCGGCGAGCTTTGCCAATATTGCACTCGACCTGCTGTTCGTGATGGGGTTTGGGTGGGGCATTTTCGGAGCCTCGTTCGCAACCGTACTGGCGCAGCTGATTGCGTTTCTGATGTGTCTGCGGTCGCTGCGGCGGCTGCCGTTCGTGCAGCTGACAAAGGCTGACTGGAAAACCGACCCTGCCATTCTGCTGCACCTGTGCCGCCTTGGCATTCCGACCGGCCTGCAGATGAGCATGATCACACTGGGCGGCATGGTGCTGCAGTCCGTGCTGAACGGCTTTGGCGTGGTGTTTGTGGCGGGCTACACGGCGGCAAACAAGCTGTACGGCATACTCGAAAGTGCATCGGTGGCATTTGGCTATGCCATGACAGCCTACATGGGGCAGAACCGCGGTGCACGAAACGCGGCACGCATTGATGCAGGCATTCGGGCGGTGCTGGCCCTATCCGCCGGATTTACAGCCGCCATCGTGACGGCTATGCTTCTTGCAGGCAAACCGCTGCTGGGACTGTTTCTTTCGACCGAGGAGGCGGGCGCAGCGGATGCGCTTGCGGTGGCACACCGGTATCTTATGGTGCTGATGGCATTTTTGTTTGCACTGTTCGTGCTGCAGGCATACCGCTCCTCACTGCAGGGGTTGGGCGAGATGACTGTGCCGACGCTCTCCGGCTTTGCGGAAATGCTCATGCGCATGGGCGCGGCGCTTGTGCTGCCGACCTTCATCGGGCAGAGCGGCGTATTCTTTGCGGAGGGCGCAGCATGGGTGTGCGCGGCGGCGCTCAATCTGGTCTGGTATTATATGCGGATTGGGAAAATCAAGCGGGATATGCTGAAATAACAAAAAGACAGCGAAAGCTGTCTTTTTGTTGAGGCTGCTCGAAAAACTCCGTTTTTCGAGCAGCCTCTCGATTGAAACCACGCTTTCAATCGAATCTTGACGAAAAGCCGCGCCCTATGGGCACAATTTTTCGTCCCTTGTATAATTCCCGAGGTACACGCCCCCGGGAATTATGAATTTGCTGTGCAAATTCTATTTTATGCGTGCTGCCGCACGAAAAGTAAAAACGATAGATTGACTTTATCGACAGACTGCACAAAAAGACAGCGAAAGCTGTCTTTTTGTGTTTACAGAGTCGTTTATCTGTTTACTCATCGAAACACAAAAAAGTGAAAAAATCCCTCAAATAATCAAAAGACGGATTTTGTCTCCAGACGCTATAATCAAGTCGTACAGAACAATACACTGGGAAAATCGTATTCGGACGAAAGGAGAGTGCATCGGTGAGAGCAATTTTACTGCTTTTTGATTCACTGAACCGGCACTGTCTGGAGCCGTATGGCTGCGGCTGGACGCAAACGCCGAATTTCAGCCGTCTGGCAAAGCATTCGGTCATGTTTGACCGCTGTTATGCCGGCTCACTGCCGTGCATGCCTGCTCGGCGGGAACTGCACACCGGACGGTATAATTTTCTGCACCGAAGCTGGGGACCAATCGAGCCGTTTGATGACTCAATGCCGGAGCTGCTCAAGAAAAGCGGCGTATACACGCATCTGATCTCGGATCATCAGCACTACTGGGAGGATGGCGGTGCTACCTATCACACGCGCTATAACTCATGGGAGTGCGTGCGAGGACAGGAAGGTGATCCGTGGAAGGCTCATGTCGGTGCAGTGGAACTGCCGCCGCATTTGGGGCAGGCAAATAAACAGGATGAAGTTAACCGTGCCTATATCCGCGGACGGGGAAAGCAGCCGCTGGAGAAGGTGTTCGGTCTGGCGTATGAATTCCTGAATGAAAACCGTGATGCGGATAACTGGCTGCTGCATATCGAACCCTTTGACCCGCATGAGCCGTTTTTTGTGCCGGAAGAGTATCAGAATCGCTATTCGGATGACTATAATGGGACGCGGTTTGATTGGCCGCCTTATGACCATATGACGGAACCTCTGGCTGCACAGGTGCACTGCCGCAATCAGTACGGTGCACTGCTGACCATGTGTGATGTATATCTGGGAAAACTGCTCGATTACATGGATGTACACCGGATGTGGCAGGACACCATGCTCATCGTGGCGACCGACCACGGCTTTTTGCTGGGAGAGCATGGATGGTGGGCGAAAAATCGTCCGCTGTTTTACGAGGAGCTGTCGCACACACCGCTGTTCATTTGGGATCCGCGAACCGGAGCAGCAGGAGAACGCCGGAAAGCTCTGGTGCAGACTATCGACCTTGCGCCAACGCTGCTGTCGTACTTTGGCGTACCTATTCCACCGGATATGCAGGGTCACGACCTGCAAACCGTTCTGCAGCAGGATATACCAGTTCGTGATGCTGCGCTGTTTGGCATGTTCGGCGCGCATGTCTGCGTGACAGATGGTCGGTGGATATATATACGGGCCGATCGACCGGGCACAGCGCTCTATGATTATACGCTGCTGCCGCTGCATCAGCGAGCCATGTATGCACCGGAAGAACTGCAGAAACTAACGCTGCAAGAACCGTTTTCCTTTACCAAAGGGTGCAGAACGCTGAAAATTGCTATGCCAAAGGATTTTTATCCATGCATGTCCACTGCGCCGGAGGAAAACCGAGATGCACTGTTCGATCTGCAGACCGATCCTAAGCAAGAACACCCGATAAAGGATCTGATACAGGAGCAGCACATGATCGATTTAATGTGTCGTTTGATGCAGGAAAACGATGCACCGGCAGAGCAATATGCGAGAATCGGCTTGCAACAGCCGTAAGAATAACAGGGAGGAACAACATGAAAACCATCTTCATTCTGTGCGATACACTCAATCGACGCATGCTGTCCGCGTATGGTGCGGGCAAGGACGCGGCCATCACACCGAATATTGACCGGCTGGCGCGGCGATCTGTCGTGTTTGACAGCCACTGGTGCGGCTCTGCGCCGTGCATGCCCGCACGCCGCGACATCATGACCGGACGGCTGAACTTTCTTGAAAAACCGTGGGGAGCAATGGAGCCGTTTGATCAGAGCCTGCAGAGCATTCTTTCTGGTGAAAAGAATGTGCATACGCAGATGTTTGCCGATCATGCGCACTATATCATCTGCGGCGGTGAAAATTATGTCAAGGGGTTTACCGCATGGGAGGTCAACCGAGGTCAGGAATGTGATCCGGTGTGGACGCGTCCGTGTAAGGACGGTATTCGTCCGGATACGCCGCCGAAGTGGTTTAAAGGCTCGTGGACCGAAGCTGAATGTGAAAACCGTTCGCACTTTCACACAGAGTATGATTATCCGAGCGTAAAGACCATGTGGCATGCAGCGGAATGGCTGGAGGACAATCATGACGCGGATAACTATTTTCTGTGGGTAGAGGCGTTTGACCCGCATGAGCCGTATGACTGCCCGAAGTATTATCTCGATTTGTACGAGAAGGAAGGCGACTATGACGGACCGGACTTCACGCATCCGTCCTATGCGCCCAACGAGTTTAATGAGGCGGAGACTGAGCATCTGCACAGACGCTGCAAGGCTGTCATGACCATGACTGACCGTCACCTCGGTGAAATTCTCGATGTGATGGACAAGTACAATATGTGGGAGGACACTATGCTGGTGTTTACCACGGACCACGGCTATCATCTCGGCGAGCACGGCTACATGGCGAAAAACTACATGGCACCGTACAACGAGGTTTTCCACATCCCGCTGATGATTTCGGCACCCGGTGTACAGCCGGGACGATGCAGTGCAGTAACGCAGAACATTGATGTTCTGCCGACTGTGATGGAGTATTACGAGATTTCGCAGGAGGTGCTGCAGTATCCAATCCACGGCAAGAGCCTGTTGCCGCTGCTGCGCGGTGAGACCGACAAGGTTCGTGACGGTGCGATCTTCGGCTATTTCGGCAAGCAGATGGCGTGGACGGACGGCAAATACACCTATTTCCGTGCCGCAAAGGACGAGAAAAACCAGCCGCTGTACGTTTACACAGCTATGCCGACCGTTCTGCGTCAGTTCTACGGCGGCAACGACGCTGTAAACACCGAGGATTACAAGCGGATTGAGATGGGTCGCTTCCTGCCTTGGACGGACTATCCGGTATACCGTTTCCCGGCGGATATTATTCACTGGGGCAATGATTCGCAGCAGTTTGTCGGTCGTTCGCCGTATAACGAGGAAACACTGCTGTTCGATATCGAATCGGATTATGCACAGGAGCATCCGCTGCACGATGAAGCACTGGAGCGGCACTGCATCGAGCAGATGAAACGCTGTATGGCGGCACACGACGCACTGCCGGAGCAGTACGAACGTTTGGGTATCTGATAAGACTGGTTGAAATGCACATTCTTGCTGGAAGGATAAGGGTGTGCATTTTTGCCATATTTCCTGTATCATAGAAGAAGCGGTGCAATCGACGGAATTTGACAGCGCAGGAATATGGCAGAGGAGCGAGCACATTGCAGAGAGAAAAGAGAAATGGGGTATGGCGTATGCTGCTTTGCGGAAGCAAACGCCGCAAAATGTCGCAGAGCATGATAGCGACCAGTGTGCTGTGCGTGCTGATTTCGGTAGCAATTGCGGTCTGCGCGATCGGCTATTTTACCTTTCAGCTTGTAGTAGGCGAAAAAGGCAAGGCCCGCGTAGATGTACTGCAGCAGATCAGCGACAGCAACTCGGTCAACCGCACCAACATGGTGAAGGCGATGGATGCACTGTATGAGGATTTTTACGATGATCTGACGGCACCGAAAAGTGAAAAGAGCAGCTGTGCCATCCAAATGCTGCTGGAGCAGACCGACCGTCAGTTCAAACGGATCGGCATGGATATGACGATCGATATTCTGCTGAACGACCGCCGCATGTTTTCGACTGACCCGGATGAAAACAATCTGAAAAGCCTGAAAAACACCTACTGGTACATCAAGCATTACAGCGGTGAGACCGATACCAGCTGGAATCTGCGCTTCTGGGATGTAGATGATATTTCTACTTATGGTCTGGCGTACGGCAAGACCGTATATGCTCAGGATGGCAAGGTTGTCGGAATGATTGTACTTACCTCGCGGTATGAGGCACTGTTCCGCACGTTTCAAAAGCTGGTCAGCGACGGTGTGAAGGTGTACATTCTCGACCGGAACGGCATCATTATTTCACACACCAATCCCAACCGCGTTGGCAACTGGGCATTCGATATGAAGACATTTCAGGAGGAATACGGCAGAAATACCTATAAGATTATCCAACGCTCCAAACAGAAGATACTGATTGTCAATTACCATGATGCGTCCAGCGGTTGGACGTTTGTCGAAGAACAGAATATGGACGAGCTGCTGAGGGACGGACTGAAAACCGTGCGAAATTGTCTGACGATTGTATTGCTCGGCTGTATTGTTGCAGCAAGCATTGCGTACTGGCGCGGCAGACGCATTACGCAGGTGCTGTCCGACTTTACGGATGAGATCGGAGATATGTCGGTTGAAAAGCTGAGTGAACTGCCGGTCAAGGACGAATACGAAGAAACCTATGTGCTCAGTACCACCTTCAACGGCATGATACATCGAATTGAAGAATTGATTGATGATATCCGTATCCGAGAGCAGGAAAAACAGCGCACGGAGTACGATTTTCTACAGGCGCAGATCAATCCGCATTTCCTTAACAACACGCTGCTGTCGGTCAAGAGCCTGATCGCCATGCACCAGCCGGAACGCGCCTACCGAATGATGAATGAACTGGTCGAGCTGCTGCATATTCCGGCAACGCCGGAGATACAGTTCGTGCCGCTGGAGGAGGAGCTGCATTTGATGCGCAGCTATATGTCCATCATGAACTGCCGCACGGAAAAGGACACGGTTCTCATCTGCGAGGTGCCGGAGAAGATGTACGGCATTTATGTGCCGCGCATGATCGTGCAGCCGATCATCGGTAATGCCTTTTTTCACGGCTTTGCTGAGATGGAGGAAGGTTGTGAAATTCGCTTGAGGGCAGGTCTGCGCGGTAATGCACTGTATATTGAGGTAACGGACAACGGTGAAGGTATTGCTCCGAAGCGGTTAGAACAGGTGCAGTCAGGAAATTACCGCTCTGGGCGGTTACATCATGGCATCGGTCTGCGCAATGTGCGCAAGCGTCTGCAGATTATCTATGGCGGTCGGTCGGATGTGACGGTTCGTAGTGAGTTCGGCAAATACACCACAGTAACGATTACGATGGATCACTACCGTTCTATCCCAAAGCGGGAACAGGGAGGCGAGGTAAATGAAGATCATAGTAGTTGACGACGAACCGCTGGTCAAGCAGTATATCGTGCAGTGTGTGCGCGATGCAGGCGGCGAAAATGAAATCACCGCAGCGGTGACTTCAGGTGCAAAGGTGCTGCAGGAGATGAATGCAAACCCTGCCGATGTGGTATTTGCAGATATCACCATGCCCAAAATGGATGGTATTGAACTGCTGCAGGAGCTTCGGCGGCAGTATCCGAGCACGGCGGTCGTCATGCTGACCTGCCACGATGATTTTGAATATGCTCGTGCGGCCATGCAGAACGGTGCTAAGGATTATATTCTAAAAACCGAGGTCAGTGCGGATAAGATTCGTGCGGTTCTGGATAAGCTGCAGAGCAGCCGGCAGCAGCATATCTCTGAGAGTGCGGTACAGCAGATCGGGCGCAGCCGCTTTCTGCGCAGTATGGTGGAGCAGAGCGAGGACATGACGCCGGTCAGTGCCGTTGATCTGCAGGAAAACAGCATTTATTTGAACGAGCGCGCATTTCTGACGGTGGTTTTTCTCAATCAAGGTCAAAATGCGGAGATTATGCAGAAAAACATGCAGGAGCATTTTGAAAATCCGCTGTTTTATGCGTACAGTGAGCAGGAGGTGTACCTGCTGGTCAACATTAGGCGGAATGCCTTTGCGGAGGAGCAGGATGCGGCGGCATATTTCTATCAATGTGCAGAGAGGCTGAACGGCGGAATCGGATGCAGCGGCGTACATCATCATTTTACTAATCTGCCAAAGTCATTTGCAGAGGCCGTGCGGGACTTTGATGCGCGGTTTTATCAGGTGTCAGCACAGAAATTGCCGCATGAGATTCATGTCAGTGAAGTGGAAACCTGCATCATGCGTGCAACGATTAAGCTGACCGATGGAGATATTCAGGGCGGCTGTGCCGATTTGGAGCGTCTGCTGCAGTGCGCAGAGAAAGATAAAGTACGCAGCAGCTTTTTACGCGAAACCGTGCAGCAGCTGTTTTCCGGTCTGGCTGTCAAGCTGGAGCCGGAGCTGCAGCATACAGCGGATGCAGTTGCTTCCTGCTGCACATTTGCGGCGTTGTGTGAAGCGGTTTGTGAAGGCATTGCTGTACTGCAGCGCAAGCACGGCGTAGGATATTCTGCTGCAATACGAAAGGCACTCGATCACATCAATGCGCATTATGCGGAGGATCTTTCACTTAATACGGTTGCGGATGTGGTATTCCTCAACCGAGATTACCTGTCGCGGCAGTTCAAGAAGGAGGTCGGCGTTAACTTTTCGGAGTATTTGATGAGCGTGCGCATGAAGCAGGCGCGCTGCTTGCTGGAAAACAGCAGTCTGCGCATTTCAGAAGTGGCTCTTCGGGTCGGTATCACGAACATGAGCTACTTCTCGACGGTTTTCCACAAGGTGTTCGGCTGCAAGCCGAATGATGTGCGCAAGAACAAGCAGAGCGGATAATGTCATAAATGTGAAAAACCGAGTCAAATATTAAAAAGACTTTGTGCAGGGTTTACGGTAAACTATACTCAAATCAAGGGAGGTTGAAAAAATGAAACACGGATACAAAAGAGCGATCGCAATGCTTCTGGCAGCAACTGTAATGACCGGTCTGACCGCGTGCGGCGGCGGTTCCTCCTCCGGCGGCGGCTCGGGTTCCGCTCCCGGCGGCTCGGGTGACGGCACGTTTACCGCTTCCGGCAAAACCCTGAATGTTGGTGTTCAGTCCAACATCATTTCTATTCCCACAGTTTATGCAGAGGAGAAGGGTTATTTCGATGATCTGGGTTTGGATGTTAACCTGATTATGTTCCCGAACGGCTCTCCGGAGAATGAGGGCCTGGCAGCAGAACAGCTTGATGTAGCTTCCAATGGTCTGGCATCGGTTTACTCGACGGCTTCCGGCCTGTGCGACTGGATCGCAGAGTCGGACAGCGGCTCGATCACCGCAAAGGTTTATGTCCGCAAGGACAGTCCGGTGCTCGATCACAAGGGTGAGATTTCCGGCAAGCCGGATATGTACGGCAGTGCAGATACACTGAAGGGCCTGACCGTTCTCGGTCCTACCTCCACGATGGAGCAGTGGATTGCAAACTCGTACTTTGCACAGTTTGGCCTGACTGCAGGTGCGGATTACGAATATCTGAACATGGATCGCGCAGCAGCCGCACAGGCGATTCTGACCGGTGAAGGCGACGTATTTGTTGCCACCGACGTTGACTACTGCAACATGATGGAATCGAACAACATGGTAGAGGTTGCAGACTGCATGGAAGCAACGGACACCGAGTTCAAGAACGGTTTCCTGGCCCGCAAGGACATTTTGGCAGACCGTTACGATGATGTGGTGCTGTTCCTGCAGGGCATGTGCAAGGCAGCTGAAGAACTGCAGGCTGATCCGGATCTGCGCAACGAGTTTGCACTCAAGTTCTATTCGGAGAACGGCAAGCCGGCTGACGAAAACGACGTTAAGACCGAGACCGAAATTCGTCCGTTCGTTGTTCCGTCCGATTATGAGGCTTCGGATTATTATCTTGGTTCCGGTCTGCTGCAGGTAGGCAATTTCTTCGCCTCCATCGGCACGATTGAAGAGGATCAGGTTGCCAATATTGAGGAAGCCATCAATGTCAATCCGCTGCAGGATGCGCTCGGCATTACTGTAAAGGCAGCAACCCTGAAATAACATACTGTCAGCAAAAGGGAGCCCATGCTCCATGGGCTTCCTTTTCTGTACCCTGAAATGGGCGAAAATTACAGAATAAGGTAAAAGTAAGGCGGCTAAAGGAGAGGAGCATATGCAAGAAAAGAAAAAACTGCAGATCAATAAGTACCTGTTCATCAGTATTGCGTCGATCTGCGCAGGCATTTTTGTATGGTGGCTGGTAACGGACGGACTGGGTATTTTCCGATCGAATGCACTGCCTTCTCCGGTAAAGGTTGCCTCTACGTTTGTGAAAAAATGGTTTGAGACCAAGCCGGACGGCGCAACGCTGCTGCAGCATCTTGGTGCCAGCCTTCAGGTTGCACTCGGCGGCTATTTAATTGGTGCGATCATCGGTATCCCGCTCGGTATCTTCATGGCGTGGAACGACAGGGTGGATATGCTGGTTCGCCCGGTATTCGATCTGGTTCGTACCATTCCCGGCATTGCATGGACTTCGGTTATGGTAACGCTGGTCGGCATCGGTTTTCTGTCCAAAGCGCTGGTTATCTTTATTTCCGCGATGGTCGCTATGGTTATCAACAGTTATTCCGGTATTAAGCAGACAAAAACCGTGCACCTGTGGGTCGGTCAGACCTTCGGTGCAAGCAACTGGGAGCTGCTGACCAAAGTAGCGATTCCGTCTGCACTGCCGATGATCTTCACCGGTCTGGACGTTGCTCTCGGCTCCGCATGGACCACGCTGGTTGCAGCAGAGCTGCTGGCTTCCACTAAGGGTCTCGGCTTTATGATTCAGCAGGCACGCGGTATTTTTCGCCTGGATATCATCATCGTCGGTATGATCGTCATTGCGATTACCGGTGCGGTGCTTTCCTCGATTATTCAGTTTATCGGCAGAAAGCTCATCAAGGGAGGTAGACGTGGATGAAAGAACGCAACAAGCGTATCGCCTATGGCGTGCTCGGTATTTTCGTTTTTCTGTGTATCTGGTATGCAGCGACTAAGTTTACCTCGCTCGGCAAGGTTATGCCTGATCCGGTGACGGTTATTGCAGGCTTTTGCAAGGCATTTGTTGTACCGATCGGTACGCATTCTATGATTATGCACATCCTCATTAGTCTGCGCCGCATGCTGATTCCGTATGCGTTCGGCGGCGTGCTCGGTGTGCTGGTCGGTGTCGTGATGGGCTGGTATAAGATTGCTGATTCTATTCTGATGCCGTACATTCAGATGTTCCGCCCGATTCCGCCGATTGCATGGATTCCGCTTTCTATCGTATGGTTCGGCTTCGGTGAAGGTTCCAAGTATTTCTTAATTTTTCTGGCATGCTTCTTTACCATTGCACTGACTACCTACAACGGCGTGCACTCGGTCGATGAAACACTGGTTCGTGCAGCGCGTATGCTGGGTGCGAAAGATAACCAGCTGTTCACTTCCATTGTACTGCCAACGACGGTTCCGTACATTTTCTCCGGTCTGCAGGTAGCACTCGGCTCTGCATGGGCCACCATTGTAGCGGCAGAGATGATTCGCTCGTCCGAAGGCGTCGGCTGGCTGATCGTAAGCGGTCAGGACGTAGGCAATATGACGCAGATCATGGTAGGCATTCTGGCGATTGCCCTGACCGGTCTGCTCATCACTACCATCATGAGAGGAGTTGAATCCAAGCTATGCGCATGGACAGTGAGAGGAAAGTAACGGCTGCTGGCGAGCCGTTGATCGAGTTCCGTGGTGTGGATAAGTTTTTCGACAAACCGGAGGAAGGCCGCTATCAGGTCGTTGGAGATTTGAATATTAAGGTGCGCGAAAATGAGTTCCTTGTGCTGTTCGGCCCCGGACAGTGCGGTAAGAGTACCATCCTGAACCTGATTGCAGGCTTTGAGATGCCCTCGTCGGGGCACGTTCTCTGCATGGGCAAGGATATCACCGGGCCCGGTCCGGATCGCGGCATGGTCTTTCAGAATACGGCATTGTTTCCGTGGCTCACCGTTATGGGAAACGTGGAATACGGTCCTAAGGTACGCGGTATCAAGAAGGAAGAACGCCGCCAGAGGGCACAGCATTACATTGATCTGGTCGGTCTGCAGGGATTTGAAAATTCATTCCCGGTCAAGCTGTCAGGCGGCATGCAGCAGCGTGTCGGCATTGCCCGTGCGTACTGCAATGAGCCGCTCGTGATGCTGCTCGATGAGCCGTTCGGACATCTGGATGCACAGACACGTTATCTGATGCAGGATGAGCTGACCCGCATCTGGCAGGCGGAAAAGCGCACCGTTATTTTTGTAACCAACAACATCGAGGAGGCAGTGTACCTCGCAGACCGCATTCTGGTGCTGCGCAACTGTCCAACCGGTGTTAAGGCAGAGTATGAGATCAACCTGCCGCGTCCCCGTAATTATACCGATCCGGAATTTCTGCGGCTGCGCCGCGAGATCGATTCGGTAGTAGATCATACGCTGTAAAGGAGGTGCCGGACAATGGCAAACAAAGAGCCTAAGGTAAAAGTGCAGAACCTGACCAAGAGGTTCGGTGACCTTCTGGTGCTGGATAATTTGAACTTTGAAGTAGAGGAAGGCGAGTTCCTGTGCATCGTCGGTCCGACCGGCTGCGGCAAAACTACTTTTCTGAACAGTCTGACCCGCCTGTATGAGCCGACGGCAGGCGACATTCTGGTAAACGGCATTCCGGTCAATCCGAAAAAGCAAAATATATCCTATATTTTTCAGGAGTATTCCTCCTTCCCGTGGTTGACTGTGGAGCAGAATATCCGCTTCGGTCTGGAGATCAAGAAAATGCCCAAGGCAGAGGCGGATGCCAATGTAGAGGAAATGCTGGATATTGTCGGTTTGACCAAATTCCGCAATTACTATCCCAGTCAGCTTTCCATCAGCATGCTGCAGCGCGTTGCTATCGCGCGTGCATTTGCAACCAAACCGGAGCTGCTTCTGATGGATGAGCCGTATGGTCAGTTGGATATAGACCTGCGCTTCAAGCTGGAGGACGAGCTGATCAAGCTGTGGAAAAAGACGGGTACGACCGTACTGTTTATCACTCACAACATTGAGGAAGCCGTATACCTCAGCCAGAAGATTATGGTGCTGACCAACAAGCCAACCTCGGTGAAAACCGTGCTGGACAATCCGCTGCCGCTTCCGCGTGACGTTGTTTCACCGGAATTTGTCGAGCTTCGCAACAAGGTCACCGACTTGATCAAATGGTGGTAATGTCATAATAAAAACCGATTCACTCAATCTCTCTTCTTTCCCCTTGATATCGTTTTGGTATCAAGGGGAAAACAGTATGAGGGGATATTTCCGTAAAGGAGTGTAAAATATGCCGCGTAATATTCTGTTGTTTATGACTGATCAGCAGCGCACAGATTATGTGGGTTATGCCGCGGACAGCTGTGTTTCCACGCCGAATATCGACTGGATTGCACAGCATGCCCATTTTACTTGCTGCAATACAACCAATCCTATCTGTTCTCCGGCGCGTACCTCGCTTATCACGGGACGATATCCGCGCCAGATTGGCACGCTGACCATGGCAGGTGATCTGTTCCCGCAGATACCGACATTTATGCAGGCCCTGCAGGGTGCAGGCTACAAGACCTACGGCATCGGCAAGTTCCATTATAATCAGACCTATCCGTGGTCGACGCCGAGAGGCTGCGGCATGGACCCGGTGGCAGGAGAACCGGACGAGAAGTCCTACGGTTATGATTTCATCTGGGAGACCGCAGGCAAGCAGCAGGTGGTTTCCAACTACTGCTTCTACGGCGATTATCTGGCGAAGAAGGGCATGCTCGAGCAGGTACGAGACTTTTTCTCGCAGAGCGGCGGCAAAAACGGCGATGTAGCGAACCACAACTATGATAAGGCGCTGCCGTGGCCGTTCGATGAGGAGGATTACATTGATGTGGTAACTGGACGGGTGGCACGCGAGCAGCTTCGCGCGCATCCGGCGGAGCTGCCGTTCTACATGATGGTGTCCTTCTGCGGACCGCACAAGCCGTATGACGCACCGCAGCGGTATCTGGATATGTTTCCACTTGAGCGGGAGGATGATTTTATCCTGCCGGAAGGACAGATTATTTCGGATGAGGACAAGGAGAGTCTGTATCGTCAGCGCCGTTCTGCAAAGGCGATGATTCGGTTGATCGACGATCAGATAGGTGAAACACTGGATGTGCTGCGAGAGCGAGGCATGCTGGACGATACGCTGATCGTATTTACCTCGGATCATGGTGATATGCTGGGCGATCACTTCATGATTCAGAAAGGTGTGCCGTGGAAGCAGTCGGTTGGTATTCCGCTGGCGGTGCGTCTGCCGGGTGCAGCGCCTGTTGGTGAAAACACCGCACCGGTTGAAATTTCCGACATTGCAGCAACTGTACTCGATTATGCAGGATTGGATGCACAGCGGGTGCTCAGCAGAAGCTGGCCGGCGTATAACGATATTATTCCGAGCCGTTCACTGCTGCCGGTGCTGCGTGGGGAACAAGAGCGCGTCCGTGATTTTTGCTTTAGCGAAAGCGACTTTACCGAGGAGCGTATCGACGGCGTTTCCATCACTTCAACACCATATTGGCGCGGCGCAGACGGCTGCCGAAGCAATGCGTGGCAGACTATCATCACCGAGAACAGCAAGTACATCAAATATCTCGGCTATAAGCTGGATGAGATGCCGTATGAGGAATTCTACGACCTGAAACGCGATCCGCAGGAGCGTGAAAACCGCATTGCAGATGAAACTTATCGAGAGCAGATCGAACAGGCGCGCCGTAGGCTGTCGTACATGGTGGATCATTATCCGCCGGCGCAGAAAACGTGGACAACTGCCTGTGCGGCAAATCGTCAGACGGCGAAGGACTAAGGGTGTGATCAGGTGCAGAGTATTTGTTTTCTGGTAGCGTTCGGCGCTTGTATCATCGGTAAAATATGCGGTATGGGCGGAGGCGTGATCATCAAGCCTGCACTGGATGCGCTCGGTATTATGCAGGTGACAGAAATCAATTTTCTGTCTGGGTGTACGGTTCTTGGCATGACGTGCTGGTCGGTTGGTAAATCGCTGGTGCAGCACGAGTCGCAGATTGATCTGTCGATTTCAACACCGTTGGCAATCGGTGCGGCTGTTGGCGGTATGGCAGGAAAACAGATGTTTTCTGCTGTGGCCGGTCTGTTTTTAAATGCGGATACCGCAGGCGGTATACAGGCGGCGCTGTTGTGTACCGCGACGTTTGCCACGCTGCTCTATACTATCCGCAAGGACCGATTAACCATGCTTCAAGTGCGCAATCCGGCGGTCTGCGTGCTGATTGGACTGGGATTGGGCATGCTGGGAACCTTTCTCGGTATTGGCGGCGGACCGTTTAATATGGCGGTGTTGTTCTTCTTTTTCTCTATGCCGACCAAGGTGGCGGCACAGAACAGCCTGTACATTATCCTCATCAGCCAGAGCGTCGGCATCATTACTACGGCGGTGACAGGCAGTATTCCGACATTATCTATTATTCTGCTGTGCGGTATGGTGCTGTGCGGTGTACTGGGCAGCGAAGCCGGAGGACGCATCAATAAACGTCTGAGCGACCGGCAGGCAACCCTGCTGTTTGAAGGTTCCATGCTGCTGGTGATGGTGCTCAGCGCGTGCAATATTTATCGTTTTCTGTTAAAATAAAAGCGGAGGAGGGGTGATTATGCCGCCGATCAATATTCTGATCAAGCCTGCATCGTCTGCATGTAACATGGCATGCCAGTATTGCTTTTACAAGGATGTTGCGGCACACCGGGAGCAGGAGTTCGAGGGAATGCTTTCAATCGAATCAATCGAAAAGGTGATACAGGCGGGCATGGAATATGCCGAGCATATCTGCTCCTTTGCATTCCAAGGCGGTGAGCCAACGCTTGCAGGCCTGGACTTTTACCGTCAGGTGGTGGTACTGCAAAAGCAGTATGCCAAACCGGGTGTGGAAATTCGTAATGCCATACAGACCAACGGCTACACGATTGATGAGGAATGGGCCGCGTTTTTTGCGGAAAATCATTTTCTGGTGGGATTGTCGCTGGATGGACCGCCAGAGCTGCATAACCGCAATCGCACAGATGTGCAGGGAAAGGATACGTTCAATCGAGTTATGAAATCTGTGCGGCTGCTGAAAAAACACAATGTTGCGTTTAATATTCTGTGTGTCGTAACCGGACAGAATGCACGTTCGGTCGAAAAGTTGTACCGGTTTTACCGTAAACAGAATTTCAGATGGCTGCAGTTTATTCCGTGCATCGATCCGTTTGATCGGGCAGATGGTGAGCCATGCTATACGCTGACCGCAGACGGTTACAGTGATTTCCTTGTACGGCTGTTCGACCTGTGGTTCGACGACCTTCGGCACGGCGAGTATATCAGCATCCGCCATCTGGACAACTGGCTGTCCATCCTTCTGGGGGAGCGGCCGGAAGCCTGTAATATGGCAGGCTGCTGCTCGGTGCAGTTCGTTGTGGAGGGCGACGGCGGTGTGTATCCTTGTGATTTTTATGTGTTGGATGAATGGCGGCTGGGAAACATCGGAGAAACTGGTCTGGCTGATATGCAGAACAGCGAGACTGCAAAAAGATTCGTTCGGCAGTCGCTTGCCGTACCGGAGGAGTGCAAGACCTGTCAGTGGTTCGGTTTGTGCCGCAACGGCTGCCGCCGTGACCGAGATATCCTGCCGAACGGCGTAATCGGGCAGAATATTTACTGTGCGGCATACAAAAAATTCTTCTCAGAGCGATTCCGTCAGCTGACACAATCGATTGAGTGCATTCAGCGTATGCAGTATAGGTAAAAGGAAAATTCTCCTATCATTTTGATATGCTATCCTCGCGTTTTCTACCGCTCGTACATTATATATAGTAAGAAAAGGACCGGAATCTTCCTTCCTTTTGTTTGGCGAAAGGTGTATTTCGCGTGCCACCTCCATCTGGGTGCGTCCCTCGAAAAACCGCAGCCGGATGATACGGCGCTCGCGGTCGTTCAGGCTGCGCATAGCGTCCCGCAGAGCAATACCGGCCAGCCAGTTGTCGTCCGTGTTTTTGGTGTCACCGACCTGATCCATCACGCAGACCGTGTCCGTGCCGTCGTGGAACACCGGCTCGAACAGCGACACCGGGTCGAGTATCGCGTCGAGCGCGAACACGACCTCCTCTTTCGGCACGTCCATCAGCTTGGCCAGTTCCATGATGTCCGGCTCACGCTGGTGCTCGCGGATGAACGCCTCCTTGGCCTGCAGAGCGCGGTACGCCGTGTCGCGCAGGCTGCGTGAGACCCGCATGGCACTGTTGTCGCGCAGGTAGCGGCGGATTTCGCCGATGATCATCGGTACGGCGTAGGTGGAGAAGCGCACGCCGAGTTCGGTATTAAAATTGTCGATGGCTTTCATCAGGCCGATGCACCCGACCTGAAACAGGTCGTCCGGCGATTCGCCGCGCCCCTGAAACCGCTGAACGACGCTGAGCACCAGCCGCAGATTGCCGCGAATCAGCTCATCGCGTGCCTGCTTGTCTCCGGCAGCGGATTTTTTCAAAAGCTCGTCCGTCTTTTTGGCGGAGAGTACCGGCAGTCCCGATGTATTCACACCGCAGATCTCAACTTTTGTCTGCATAAAATTCCCTCCTGTTGGTCGTCACTATGAGGATACTATCTGGATTTTCCCCGCGGTCCCGGTCAAATATACCGACGAAATATTTTGCATGGGCCGGAGATTCGATAAATTTCACGTTCGCCTTGTGATATGGAACCGAGAAAGCGTTTTGTGTCCATCAGAAATTCCCTCTTGTGGGAATAGGGGGAAAGGGTGTATAATAAATTCAAGAGAATGCCTGTTTGCAGCGTCACACTGCATACAGACGATTGAAAACGAAGGAGAATGCAATATGTTTGAAAATCTGATTGCAGCACTCAAGGCTGACAAGCGCAAGATCGTATTCACCGAAGGCCCGGACGCTCGTATCCTCGAAGCGGCTGCACGCCTGAAGAAGGACGGCCTGATGGATTCCATTCTGGTCGGCAATGTTGACGAGGTAAAGGCTGCTGCTGCAAAGGGCGGCTTCGATATCGAGGGCATGGAGATCATCGACCCGGCTACCTACCCGGAGATGGACGCTATGGTAGCTAAGATGGTAGAGCTCCGCAAGGGCAAGATGAGCGAGGAAGACTGCCGCGCTGCACTGTCCAAGGGCAACTACTTCGGCACCATGCTCGTTAAGATGGGCAAGGCTGACGCTCTGCTCGGCGGCGCTACCTACTCCACCGCTGACACCGTTCGTCCGGCTCTGCAGCTGATCAAGACCAAGCCGGGCGCACACCTCGTAAGCTCCTGCTTTATTCTGGTCCGCGAGAAGGACGGCGTAGAGGAGAAGCTGGCTATGGGCGACTGCGCGATCAACATCGACTATCCGGATTCTGTTGACAAGGAAGGCAACGTAACCCTGAAGGGCAGCCAGAAGCTGGCTGAGGTTGCAATCGAGACCGCTAACACCGCTAAGGCTTTCGGCATCGACCCGAAGGTTGCTGTTCTGTCCTTCTCTACCAAGGGCTCCGGCAAGGGCGGTACGGTTGCTCTGTCCCGCGAGGCTACCGAGTACGCTAAGGAGATGAACCCGGAGCTGGCAATCGACGGCGAGCTGCAGTTTGACGCTGCCGTATCCCCGGTTGTTGCTGCTACCAAGTGCAAGGGCTCTCCGGTTGCAGGCCAGGCTAACACCTTCATTTTCCCGTCTATCGAGGCTGGCAATATCGGCTACAAGATCGCTCAGCGTCTGGGCGGCTACGCTGCTTACGGCCCGATCCTGCAGGGTCTGAACGCGCCGATCAACGATCTGTCCCGCGGCTGCAACGCTGACGAGGTTTACCAGATGGCGATCATCACCGCTGGCCTGAAGTAATTTCAGCACACACATAATTGCATAAGTAAGGAATCCGCCGACGTGAAAATTCAATCATGTCGGCGGATTTTGCTTTTTCAGTGGGGAGGGAAAGCGTATGAAACGGAAGATTATAGCTGTTATTGCAGGTATTCTGATTTTTGGATGGGCATATTGGCTTGTGCCGTATTCGCCGATACCGGATACGGTGAATATCACGGAAATGCGGGTGTATCAGCTTGACAGGGGAGAATACGCTGATGATTTCACCGAGCGGGTTGATACAGATACCGTACGCGAACTGCTTACGCATATTCGGGCACGTCGTATACCGAGTCTGCGGCTTGAGGGGATACAGGAAGACAGTTTTGTCGTTGAGGTGAAATACTGGGATAAAACTATGTGTATCAATCTCGGCGAACCGGGTGGACCGGATTATGTGTATGACGGTATAATGCGTCCTACGCTGTGGATGCACAAGGTGTCCGGCGGTGAGGAATTGCTCACGTTGCTGGCGGACAGCTACTACAACAAAGGGGAGGGATAGCGATGAAACGAAGGATAGTATTTGCATTGATAAGTGTGCTGATTTGTGTGGGAGCAGCGGTTTGGCTTGTACCGTACACGCCAATGCCGGATACAGCAGAGATTGTGGACGTGCTGGTACTCCATGTTCATGCGGGAGATACGGCTGAGGACATCACAGAACAGGCTGATACGGACGCAATACGCGAACTGTTGCCGCAAATCAGAGCACTCCGTCTGCCGAGTTATCATCGCGCCATCAGCGCAGACTGCTATCAGATTCAGGTGGTATACGGCGGTAAAACCGTATGTTTCAGCCTCGGTGAACCGAGCTATGCGTATGAGGTCACAGAAAGTATGTCACCGTGGGTACATAAGCTGTCCGGCGGCGAGAAACTCCTCGCGCTGCTTGATGAACAATAAAAGGGAGGGATCGGCATGAAAAAACGAATCGCATTTGTATTGGCGGGCGTGCTGGTTTGCGTCGGAGCGGTGATTTGGCTTATTCCGTATGCACCTATGCCGGACATGGACGGCTTCTGGAACGTGCGTATCTGGCGCGTCAATGGCGCGGATATGACCGAACTGACCGAGCAGGTCGATCAAACGGCTCTGCGCGAAGCGCTGACACAGGTGCAGGCCAAACGTGTGCCGCGTTCACAGAGCAGTTTTTCGATGGATAAGGTCAGCTACGAAATCATCGCGGTGTATAATGACACGCCGACCTTCCTTAATATCGGTGAACTTAATTTTGTGTACAACGGCAACGGCTGGGTGCATGATTTGAAAAACGGCAGTGAGATTCTCAATCAGCTGGATGAAATCTGTAATAATTGAGAATTGAAAATGGAGAATTGAGAATTAACGTAACGGTATAATGTTTTGTGCGTTTGCAAATGGTTTAACGTGCATGGCATTACGGCATACCGTCACGCCCATTTTCCATTCTCCATTCTCAATTATGCAATCGCTGACAGAAAACAAAAAGGACTGACCCATCGGTCAGTCCTTTTTACAGCAGCGACAGCTGCCCGTCCGCGAGATTTACAATTTTCAGCCCGCTCTGCTCGGCCATATGTACGGTCTGCGCCGTACCGCCCGACCGTCCATCATAGTAACAGATAAGCCTTGACGATGCATCCACCATAAACCGGTTGCGCGCGGCAAAGCACCCGGCGTGATAGCTCCGCGAGAGCGCGTATACCTTATCTGCGGCGAGCAGGCAGCGGTTGAACCGGCGCTTCCACTCGAGCGGAAACCGATCGGCCTGTCCGTCGAACGGCACAGCACACAGCAGCTGCACCGGGAGTGCGGCGCGCGCGCGCAGAACAGCTTCGGCGGCCCACAGATCAAAGCCGGTGGACATGCCGGAGAGAAACCGTGTATAGCCGTCAGCGGCGGCCTCTGCGACCGCAGCATCGAGTGCGGCGAACAACTCGCGCGCAGCGGGACAGTCCTCGTTCCGGAACGGCATTTTTTCAATTCGGTAGCCGGAAAAGCAGCAGGTCACCGGACGCAGATCCGCCATGACACACCCTCCAATCAGAACAAATGTTCTATTTTTATCAGTATACAATAGATGAAGCCAAAACGCAAGTTGTAAATTTGATAAAAAGCTGATATGATAAGTACAGCAAAATCTACCGACACAGGGGAGGGACGCAATGAACGGTCAAAACCGATGGCTATATCTGATCAAGCGCATGGTTTACCGCTTTTTTGATGACGGCATTCCGCAGTCTGCGGCAGAGCTTTCGTATTTTCTGCTGTTTTCCATGTTCCCGCTGCTGATGTTCGTCAACTCCATGCTCGCACAGCTTGACCTGTCAATCGAGGGGATGCAGCCGGTGCTGGAAATGCTGCCGAAAAGTCTGCAGCAGCTCATAGGCGGCTATATTCAGCAGCTGACCAGCACGCCGTCGTTCAGCCCGATGATCGTCGGTCTGGGTCTGACGCTGTATTTCCTGTCCCGTGCGGTGCGCTCAATGATGCGCACGGTCAACGATATTTACCACGTTGAAATCTCGCGCGGCATGGTCAAGGACGTGCTCATTTCGTTCGGTATTACGGCGGGCTTTCTTGTTTCGGTTGTGTGCAGCTTTGTGCTTGTCGTCGCCGGACGAACCATCATCCGCGTTGTACCGAAATATCTGTCGGTGCCGCCGGCTGTGATGGACGGACTGCACGATGCCAGCTTCTGGGTGATGATCGCGTTTATTTTCGTGTTCCTCATGCTGTTCAATAAGGTCGTGCCCAATCTGCACCTTAGGTTCCGCGAAGTGTGGCCGGGGGCGCTGTTCTCGCTGGTAGCGTGGATTCTGGTCTCGCTTGGATTTTCGTTTTATGTGGACAATATGGCGCGGTATTCTGTGCTGTACGGCTCTCTGGCGGCGATTATCGTACTGATGCTGTGGCTGTATATCGTCAGCATGATCCTGCTGATGGGGCCGCAGCTGAATCATACGCTGGTGGTCATGCGCCTGTATCGATTGGAAAATCAGAAGCATTTGTAAGTCAAAAAGGTGCGGACGCGCACTGAAAATAGAGAAAACACGGAGGAAAAGGATATGAAAGTTGTAGCAATCAACGGCTCGCCGCGCAAGGGCGGCAACTGTGCGCAGATGCTCGAGGTGCTCGGCAAGGTGCTCGAGCAGGAGGGCATCGAGTTTGAGGTATGTCAGCCGGGGGCGAAGGTGCATCCGTGCATGGCGTGCTATCACTGCCTGGACAACGGCACGCTGCGCTGCGTGCAGGACGACGACGGTGTAAATGAAATCATCGCCAAGTGCATTGAGGCGGACGGCATCGTGCTCGCATCTCCGGTGTACCACGGCGGCATTGCGGGCGGCATGAAGTGTGTGCTCGACCGTCTGATTCTGGCGGCAGGCTGCGGCGATAATCAGCTGAAGCACAAGGTCGGTGCGGCGCTGTGTACGCTGCGCCGTTCGGGCGGCATGGAGACCTATCAGCAGCTGCTCGGTACGATCAACACCATGGAAATGGTTCTCGTCACCTCGGACTACTGGAACGCCGTACACGGCGCAGACAAGGGCGAGGCTGTGCAGGATATCGAGGGCGTTGAGGTCATCGAAAAGCTGGGCCGCAACATGGCATGGATGCTCAAGGTGATCGACAAGGCCGGAATCGAGCCGCCGGAAAGCCGTCCGCGCACGATGATGAACTTTATCCGCTGATCCGTATGGTTATCCGCTAAACAAAAATTGCAGAGTCCGAAAAGGCACAATGAGAAACTCATTGTGCCTGAGGCTGTCGAAAAACTTCGTTTTCCGAACAGCCTCTCGCTCGAACCACGCTTTCGAGCGAATCTCGAAGAAAAACCGCGTCCTACGGACACATTTTTTCTTCCCTTGTATAAATTCCGAGATACATGCTCCCGGAATTTATGAATTTGCAAAGCAAATTCGATTGAATGCGTGCTGCCGCACGAAGCATAAAAATCGAATATTGCTTTTTCGACACGCTGAGGCACAATGAGAAACTCATTGTGCCTTTTTATGCATAAATTTATCAAATTTGTGGGCATATCCGGTGTAACTGCTGAGATATGCGAAAAAATTTACGAATTATTAACGGAACTGTGCAAAAATGTCATGTAAACGCGAGTGGATTCTGATATAATAAATATATCACACAATACAGTAAAAGGGAGGAATCATCATGACACCGGAACACGATATTTTACAGGTCACGCCGCGCGTGGAAGCGCTGGCGGCGCTCTGCCGCTCGAACAGCCGCATTGATCCGGCGCTGTACCGCAAGTACGATGTCAAGCGCGGTCTGCGCGACATCAATGGACAGGGCGTACTGGCCGGTCTGACTAACATTTCGGACATTATCTCCCGCAAGGAGATAGGCGGCGAAATCGTGCCCTGTGAGGGCGAGCTGTACTACCGCGGCATTCGCATTCAGGATCTGGTGCAGGGCTTTATCCGCGACGGCCGCAAGGGGTATGAGGAGGTTGCCTACCTGCTGCTGTTCGGTGAGCTGCCGGATGCCAAGAGTCTGGGCGATTTCAAGGCTCTGCTGGCACAGGGACGCACGCTGCCGACCAATTTCACGCGCGATGTCATTATGAAAGCGCCGACGCATGACATGATGAACAGCCTGTCGCGCAGTGTGCTCACGCTGGCATCCTACGACAGCAACGCGGATGATATCAGTCTGCCGAACGTGCTGCGGCAGTGCCTGATGCTGATTTCGGTCTTTCCGATGCTGGCTGTGTATTCCTATCACGCATACAATCACTATGAGTGCGGCGGCAGCATGTACATTCACTACCCGTCGGACAGTCTGTCTACTGCGTCCAACTTCCTGCGCATGCTGCGCCCGGATATGCAGTACACGCCGCTCGAGGCCAGCGTGCTCGATCTGGCGCTTGTGCTGCACATGGAGCACGGCGGCGGCAACAACTCGTCGTTCACAACACACGTTGTCACGTCCTCCGGCACGGATACCTATTCGGCTATTTCGGCGGCGCTCGGTTCACTGAAAGGCCCGAAGCACGGCGGAGCGAACTACAAGGTCGTGCAGATGTTCGAGGATATGAAGAAAAACGTGTCGGATACCACGGATGAGCAGGCGGTTGCGGATTACCTTGTCAAGCTGCTGCGTCGTGAGGCATTTGATCAGAAGGGACTCATTTACGGCATGGGCCACGCCGTGTACTCGATTTCGGATCCGCGTGCGCAGGTATTCAAATCCTTCGTCGGTCAGCTGGCGCACGAGAAGGGCAGAGACGCGGATTTCGCGCTGTACACCATGGTCGAGGAGGTGGCGCCTCGGGTTATCGCGCAGGAACGCCACATCTATAAGGGTGTGTCCGCAAATGTTGATTTTTACTCAGGTTTTGTGTATTCCATGCTGGGTTTGCCGCCGGAATTGTACACGCCGGTGTTCGCGATGGCGCGTATCGTCGGCTGGAGCGCCCACCGCTTGGAAGAGCTGATCAACACGGATAAGATCATCCGTCCGGCGTACCGCTGCGTGCAGCCTACGGAGCCTTATATTTCTCTTAAGGAACGCTAAGACTTAATATAATAAAGAAAGCAGGTGCTGTAAGCGTAAATTACAGCACCTGTTATTATAGATATAAGATTTAATTAATATTGAGCGCTTCGCGCAGCACCTGCAGACTGGCGAGATGGCCGTCGAGCATGGAGAGTGTCAAATCTTCCATTTCAAGGGAAATCTCCTCGTTGTAGCCCGACATGCGGACAACCGAGAAAAACTCCTTCCACCACTTGGCATCGTGTCCCGCGCCGACGGCAACATAGTTCCACGAGCGTCGGGCAAATGCGTCGATCGGCTTGGTATCCAGCATGCCGTTCGGCTGCCAGTAGCGGCGCTCCGGCCGCGAATCCTTGCCGTGAATATGGTAAATCGCGCCGTGCTCACCGAGCACGCGGGCCGCTTCGATCGGATCGCCACCCATCCAGAACAGGTGGGACGGATCGAGGTTCATGCCGATCATCGGACCGACAGCCTCACGCAGACGGAGCAGCGTTTCCGGGTTGTAAACCAGCTGCATACCGTGGTTTTCGAGCGCGATTCGCTCGATTCCGCAATCCTCCGCCAGCTTAACAAGGTTTTTCCATGCGGGAATCGCAACCTGATTCCACTGGTAATCCAGAATGTCCTGCGTCTCGGGCGGCCACGAGGTCGTGATCCACACCGGCGTTTTATCGCCCTCGCAGCCGACCGGCAGACCGCTCATCATAACGATCTTCTTTACTCCGAGCTGATGCGCCAGCTCGAAGGTTTTCTTGGTTACATCCATGTCCTTTTCATACGCGAGCGGGTTGCCCGAGCAGTTGAGCGCGCACAGCTCCAGCCCCTTTTTACGCATGGCGTCATACCACTTTTCACGGGCGGTCTTGTCGCTTACCAGAAGGTCGAGGTCACAGTGCGGCGCACCCGACCAGTTGCCGGTGCCGATTTCAATAGCGGCAATTTTCTGCTCCACGCAGAAGTCGAGCATCTGCTCATAGGGCATATCCAGCGTGCAGGTTTTGATAGCAAGCTTCATTGTCGTATTCCTTCTCTCATTAGGATACTGTAATTTTACCACATTGTAACCTTTGGTGGCAAGAGATGTCTCCAAAATGTGCCCAAAACGACCATGAAATTTCCATGATTTTATAGGAAAAATGCCGTAAGAAAATAAAAATGCACAATGCACGGAGTCGGGTTTTCGAATGTCACAGCAGGAATTTGTGAATGTGCACAAAACGGAATGTGTGAAAATCACCACCTCTTACAAAAATAACAACGAAGGGTTGCCAAAACGATATTATTGCATTAAAATATTACCAGAACGTTGGAGCGTTCCTAAGTCCCACAGCAGTGGGAACCGACCGCAGAGCAGACAACCTGAGAGACTGTTTGCTCCGCATAAAAAAGGAGAGAGGTTTTATCATGAAGAAGAGATTACTTGCTATGCTGATGACCGGCGCTATGGTTGCAAGCCTTGCAGCTTGCGGCGGCGGTTCTTCCACCCCGTCTACGGACGACAAGACCGGCGGCGATAAGGCGCAGAGCGGTTCCGGCTGCTCTGTTGACGTTATCCTGAAGACGACTGCTTCCGAGTACTGGAGCTACGTTAAGGCTGGCGCTGAGGCTTACTCCAAGGACAACCCGGACGTAAAGGTTGAGGTTAAGGGCGCTACCTCCGAGACCGCTTACGACGAGCAGCAGAATATGATCGAGACCGACCTGAACTCCGGCGCATACGATGCATTCGTTATCGCTCCGCTGCAGGCTGACCTCGTTAAGACCCTGATCGCTGGCCAGACCGCACCGATCGTTGCAGTTGATACCAACATCGATGCACCTGAGGTTCTGTCCTTCGTAGGCACCGGCAACGAGGATGCTGCTGCAATGGGCGGCAAGGCTGCTGTTGAGGCTGCTAAGGCTGCTGGCTGGGATAAGGTTCAGGCAATCGCAATTTCCGGTGTACAGGGCGACGGCACTGCTACCGCTCGTCTGACCGGTTATGAGAAGGGCGTTACCGAGGCTGGCGGCGAGTTCCTGAAGGACGAGATCCAGTACGCTGACGCTGTTGCTGATAAGGCTGCTACCTCGATGGAAGCAATCATGCAGAACCATCCGAAAGGCGTCGCTATCATCGTCTGCAACAACGACGATATGGCTATGGCTGCTGCTCGTGCTGCAAAGGGCAACGCTGCTTACGAGAAGACCATCTTCGTTGGTTTCGACGGCATCCAGTCCGCTTGCAACGCTATCCTGTCTGGCGAGGAGACCATGTCCGTTGCTCAGGAAGCATACGACATGGGCTACAAGGCAGTTGAGGCTGCTGTAAAGGCTGTTAACGGTGAGAAGCTGGAGAAGTTCATCGACTCCGGTTGCTCCGTTGTCAACAAGGATAACGCTCAGGAGCGCCTGGATACCCTGAAGGGCTACATCGGCTAAGCAATCCCATCCCACACGCTTGTGGTTTTCCATTAGTTCCAGCATTTAAGTGAACGAGAAGAAACCCCTGCTCGATTTCAATCTCTGCAGGGGTTCTCTTTTCAAACATGCTCCCGCGGACAAGAAATGGTAAAGAGCTTGCACTGGGCAGGCTTTTCCTTAGGGAACTGAACCGAGAACAGTTTACTTTGTTCCGCACTTCATCTCGGAGAAGAAAAGGTGATATGCAAATGAGTGAATACGTAGTAGAACTGAAAAACGCGACCAAGCGTTTTCCGGGCGTAGTGGCTCTGAAAAACATGCAGCTTTCCGTCAAGCCGGGCGAGATCCTCGGCCTGATCGGTGAGAACGGCGCAGGTAAATCTACGCTGATCAAGGTGC
The DNA here is from genome assembly GCF_003474415.1 of Butyricicoccus sp. AM05-1. Taxonomy (NCBI): domain Bacteria; kingdom Bacillati; phylum Bacillota; class Clostridia; order Eubacteriales; family Butyricicoccaceae; genus Butyricicoccus; species Butyricicoccus sp. AM05-1. Next base: position 68,483 of record NZ_QUDG01000004.1, read on the forward strand.
TGACTGGTGTACATCAGGCAGACGAAGGTCAGATCTTCGTAGACGGCGTCGAGCAGCATTTTAAGGACCCGAACGATTCGGCAGCGGCTGGCATCGCGTGCGTATATCAGGAGCTTAACATTGAGAAGCTGCTGAGCATTACTGACAACATTTTCATCAACAAGTGGATTAAAAAGGGTACTCTGCTGGATTACCCGACCATGCACAAAAAGGCAAAGGAAGTTATGGCTTCGCTCGGTCAGGACGTAGATCCGACCAAGCCGGCAGGTAACTTTGGTATGGGCGTACAGCAGATGATCGAGATCGCAAAGGCGGTTCTGATCAACGCAAAAATGATTATTATGGACGAGCCGACCTCCTCTCTGGGCGAGAAAGAGGTTGAGCAGCTGATGAAGACGTGCCGTGAACTGAAGGCACGCGGCATCGGCATCGTCTTTGTATCCCATAAGCTGGAGGAGCTGTTCGAGCTGTGCGACCGCGTTGAGGTTATCCGTGACGGTGAGTTCATCGCAACCAAGCCGATCGATCAGTGGGATAATGACTCCCTGATCACCGCAATGGTAGGTCGTTCGCTGGATAATCAGTTCCCGAAGGAATTCGGCACCAAGTCCAAGGAGCCGATGCTTGAGGTTGACAGCGTTGTTGAGGCAGGCGTCCTGAACAATGTATCCTTCAAGGCATACGGCGGACAGATTCTGGGCTTTGCAGGTCTGGTCGGCGCCGGCCGTACCGAGATCATGCGCGCGATTTTCGGCGCAGATCCGATCGACAGCGGCAAGATCAAGATCAAGGGCAAGGAAGTATCGATTAAGTCTCCGCGTCAGGCTATCAAGCATGGCATCGCGTTCCTCACCGAGGACCGTAAGGGACAGGGTCTGGTACTGGCTCAGACCATTCGCACCAACCTGATTCTTGCTAACATGAAGGGCTTCTCGTCCGGCTTGTTCCTCAACGAAAAGAAGATTCTCGAGGCAGGCGAGCAGAACATTGCGTCGCTGCGCATCAAGACCCCGTCGATCGACGAGATCGTAGGCCAGCTGTCCGGTGGTAACCAGCAGAAGGTCGTAATCGGCAAGTGGGTCAACACGGATGCAGAGATCTTTATCTTTGACGAACCGACCCGTGGTATCGACGTCGGCGCAAAGGTCGAGGTGTACAATGTAATGAACAGCCTTGTCAAGCAGGGCAAGTGCGTTATCATGGTATCTTCGGAAATGCCTGAGATCCTCGGCATGTCCGACCGCGTAATCGTAATGCGCGGCGGCGAAGTAATGGCCGAAGTAGACCGTGACAGCGAACATTTCAATCAGGAAGACCTTATGAAGGCAGCTTGGGGAGGTAAATTAGATGACTAAATCGAAGAAATCCAGCAGTTTGATGTCTTATGCTGGTACTTTTGGCGCACTGGTAATCCTTTGTGTAGTTCTGGCGATCGCTTCGCCGAACTTCTTTAAGTATTCCAACATGATGTCTGTTCTCAAGCAGACCTCGTTCAACGCACTGGTATCCACCGGTATGCTGCTCTGCCTGATCACTGCCGGTATCGACCTGTCCGTAGGTGCGAACGCAACGTTCGCTGCCTGCCTTGCCGGTATGCTGGTTAACAAGGGCATGACCAATCCGGTCATTCTTCTGCTCGTCGCAATCGTCGGCGGCACCCTGATCGGCTGGATCAACGGTATGCTTCTTACCCGTCTGCACCTGCCGCATCCGTTCGTATCTACCCTCGGTATGAAGAACGTACTGTGGGGCGGTGCGCTGATCATCACCAACTCTCAGATGGTATCCTTCTCCGGTAACGATGCAGTTATGTGGCTGGGCTCCAAGACCCTTGGCGGCTTCCCGGTATCCTTCATCGTAGTAATCGTTATCTACATCATCATGCACATCCTGCTCACCAAGACCGCTCTGGGCCGTTCCATCTACTGTGTAGGCGGCAACCCGGAAGCAGCTCGTCTGTCCGGTATCAACTCCGCTAACGTGCTGACCTTCTGCTACACCCTGTCCGGTTTCATGGCAGCTCTGGCTGGTATCGTTTCCATCGGTCGTTCCGGTATCTGCAACGGCGTTAATGCAATCCAGCCGTACGATACCGACGCAATCGCAGCCTGCATCATCGGCGGCGCATCCTTCATGGGCGGCAAGGGCACCATGGTTGGTACCATGCTCGGCGCGCTGATCATCGCTGTTCTGCGTAACGGCTTCTCCCTGCTGTCCGTTTCTTCGGCAGTACAGAACCTCGTACTCGGCCTGGTTATCATCGGCGCCGTACTGCTCGACGTTACTCGTGAGCGCATGGCTGCTAAGGCTCGCCGTCTGGCTGCTAAGTAATCAGTCCACGCATATCAAACAAAAAAAGAGTCGCTGTAAAGCGGCTCTTTTTTGTTGTGGAAAACCCTTTTTCGATTTGCGGAACGGCGGAGTTGCCGTCTGCGGACGGCGGGAACGTGCCGCACGCGCGGCAGGCTCGGCGGCCTGGAGGTCTATCGGGTGAAAGTGCGGCGTGTCAGCGCCGCACAATTTGTTCGGTCAGATGGTAGGATTTCCTATCAATAGATGCAAATGGACGAAAATCGTTACAAATTCTCCGCTCTCAACTCCCCACTCTGAACGCAGTTTACAGCATTTCCTGCGTGATCAACCGCAGATCGGTATAATACAGCTCACGCTTCGGCTTCACGCCGCGCAGCAGCATTTGATACATCGCCAGCACGGCGTGGAACGACTCCTGCGAGAATGACTGACCGATCACGAAATCCACCGTGCCGTCCCGCAGATACCGCTTCGCGGTGGGCGTGAGGTCGTTGCAGACGATATGCGGCCGGGTGGTGCGCCGCGCTTTTCGGATGCCCGCGATGCAGCCGGAGAGCGGCTGGCAGGCCATATAGACGGCGTGCAGGCGACTGTCGGCCTGAAGCGCCTGCGCGACGAGTTCGCCGGTGAGTTCAGGCATTTCATTGGTTTCAATCACGCGGTAGGCATCTTCGGAGAAGCCCAGCTCGAGCAGCCGACGGCAGAAGCCGTCCACGCGGCCCTTGTGTGCTTCCATACGCAGGTTGCCGGTGACAATGAGAACGTGCTCGGGCGGTCGGATGAGCCGCGCCATGACACCGGCGGCGATAGCGCCCGCGCGGACAAGATCCTGTCCGGCATGGCACAGACGGCCGCTGTGCGGCACATCGGCATCATAGGTGATGACGGTCACGCCTTGCTGCACTGCCTGCTCGATGGCGGCGCGGACCTCCGGCGTGTTCTCGGCACGGATGATGAGTCCGTCCACGCCGGAACGAATCTGCTCGTCCATCGCGCGGAGCAGCTCCTGCATGGTCATGGTACGCAGCGGCTGCTCGGTCAGTATAAACGCCGGATCGGCGATATAGCGCAGCGCCTTGCGAATGCCGCTGACGATCTGCCGGTTGAAGTGCCCGTCCGTCCATTGAGGAATGAGAATAGCCGCTTGCCTGCAATCTGCCGATTTCGGCGGCACTGGAGGCTGGTAGCCGAGTTTTTCTGCGGCACGGACAACTTTTTCGCGTATCATCGGATTGACGTTGGGGCGTCCGTGCAGCACACGGTCCACCGTGCCGCGCGACACACCGGACAGCTCTGCAATTTTTTGTATGGTAACTGCCATTGACACATTCTCCTTTTCTACTTCAAAGTATAGGGGAGAGCAGCGCTGACGTCAAGCATAACTACGCACAGTGCACAATCAAAAATGCGCTGTCATCTGCTTTTGAGACTTCATTTTGCCATAAATTTGCGGTGCTTTTTTAGGCAGGCTACCAATGTTTTGATGGGACGGTTGACCGTGACGGCGGGATTGCGGTACAATGTATGCAATGAAGAAAAAAGTGTGAAAAAACGCGGGAATCCGCGTGTATTAACGAGATTTTAAGTGATTATTCTTGCTGTTAAAAGGAGAGGATCAGCATGCTGAATATTGGTGTTATTGGCTGCGGCGCAATTGGCCGCGATCACATTCGACGCCTGACGGACATTGTTCCGGGCTGTCAGGTTGTTGCCTGTGCAGACTATTTTGAAGAAGCTGCGATTAAGGTTGCAGCGCAGTATGAAGGCATGAAGGCATACAAGACCGGCGAGGAGCTGATCGCAGCACCGGAGGTGCAGGCGGTCGTTATCACCTCGTCCGACCCGAGCCACGCAGGCTATGTGCTCGAGGCTCTCAAAGCGGGCAAGCAGGTGTTCTGCGAGAAGCCGCTGGCGCAGAACGCAGAGGACTGCGAGAAGATCATCGCCGCAGAAATCGCACACGGCAAGCGTCTGGTGCAGGTCGGCTTTATGCGCCATTATGACCGCGGCTATGCCGAGATGAAGCGCATCATCGACTCCGGCGAGCTGGGTGCACCGCTGATGATTCACGCGTGCCACCGCAACGTATCTCAGCCGGATGGCTTCCAGACCGAGATGGGCGTTTCCAACGTTGCAATCCATGAGCTGGATATCTGTCGTTGGCTGCTCGGTGACGAGTATAAGAGCGGTCAGGTGCTCAAGGTGCGCCAGTCTGCGTGCTCTACCAAGGGTTATGACAACCCGCAGATCGTGCTGCTGGAAACCCAGTCCGGTGCGCGCATCGACGTAGAGGTTCAGGTTGCGGACGCTTACGGTTACGACATCCAGTGTCAGGTCGTCTGCGAGAAGGGCACAGTCAACCTGCCTGATCCGTATGCGGTTGTCAAGCGATCGAACGCGACCCGTTCGTTCCCGATCCTGACCGACTGGAAGGACCGCTTTATTGAAGCCTATGACATTGAGCTGACCCATTGGGTCAAGACCCTCGAGGAGAAGGGTGAGCCGGATGGTCCGTCCGCATGGGACGGCTACGCTGCCTGCGTTGCAGCAGACACGCTCAACCGTTCCCGCGGCACGAATCAGTTCCTGCCGATTGAGATGATGGATAAACCTGCTCTCTACCAATAATCTCTCATATAAAAGAAAAAGGACCGCTTAGGCGGTCTTTTTTCGCGTTTGCAGAAGTATTTGATATCTTATGGGCGACATGATCTCGTGCCGCAGTTATGCAATCTCGCTCTTGCGAGCGGCGCGGACGAACAGTCCGAGCACGATCAGGCAGAAACACTTAGAAAAGAGCGAAATCGAGGTTTTGAGCGCGCTGTCCAGCAGGACGGCGGCAATATCGCAGATCAGCGGCACGAAAAAGCACAGTCGGATCAGGCGGGACGGATAATCATAGCCGCGTTCCGCGCGAAGCGCCTCCAATCCGGTATACAGAAAGAACTGGGAAACGTACAGGCAAATCACGCCCGCCATGACTACCAGACTCATCACCGCGATGACCGCGGCAGAGTTATAGGGCGGTCGGTCGGTCAGCGCGATCAGAAGCGAGATCAGTCCGACAACGGCTGCGCAGACGCTGATAATGTTGACAGTGAAGGCGCGGTGCAGACGGTCGGACAGCTTGCCGAGCTGATAGAACGGATAAAACTGTGCGACTGCGGCAGCGAGTGCGAGAATATTAGATAACGTGATTTGACCGGCTTCACCGCTGAACAATACGACCGGCAGGTCGATCACGCTGAACAGCACATTCAGAGCATTGAACAGCCAGAACAGCAGCAGCCAGCGGTACGCGGGAGCATTAGGGTTAGCATTCGTCATAGACTCTACCTCCTTTCCATTATCATAGCAGAGAAGATGGAAATGTGCAAGAAAAAGCAGAGCCTTTCGGCTCTGCTTTTGTGCGATTTTACAATATATTAATACTGTACCTGAACCGGCTTGCCGGAGTGGAACGAATCCGTAATCGCGTAGGTAACGAGGGTAGCCTTGGTGCCGTCGTAAACGGTCAGCTCGGGCTTGCGGTCGTTCTGGATGCAGTCGATGAAGTCGACCATTTCCAACAGGTATGCTTCTGCGAAACGCTGCGGGAAGTTCTCGATGATCTCCTGACGGGCGCCGTACTGGTCGTATACCATAACGCGGTCCTTCCACGGTACACCGGCAACGCGGATATGCGCCTCGGTGCCGACGATTTCGGTCTCGGTGTGGTAGCCGTGCGGTGCAGTGCGGCCAACGTGCAGGAAAGCGACCGTGCCATTGTCAAACTTGAGCATTGCCATGCCGGTCTCGGTGTCACCGTTCTCGGCAAACTCGGGGTGCTTGAAGTTGGTGCCCGCGGCGTAAACCTCGGTAACCTCACCGCCGAGGAACCAGCGCATCAGGTCAATGTCGTGCGAAGCCGCGTCAATGAAGATACCGCCCGAGGTCTTGGAGAACTTGATGCAGCTCTCGACCAGTGCTTCCGGGTCCAGACCGGTAGCCTTTACCAGATACGGCTTGCCGATGCGGCCTGCGTTGATCTGTGCCTTTGCATCCGCATAGGACGGATCGTAGCGGCGCATAAAGCCAAGGAAGAAGATCTTGTCCGGGTGACGTTCAACGGCAGCCTCAGCGCGCTTGCACTCCTCAAGCGAGCAGCCGAGCGGCTTGTCGGTGAAGACGTGCTTGCCTGCATCGAGCGCGTACTCGATCATCCAGCAGTGCTCCGGAGAGGAGGAGACGATAACGACAGCTTCGATGTCTGCCTCGTCAACCATTTTCTTGTAGTCCGTGGTGGTGTACTCTACCTTGAGGTAGTCCTTTGCCCAGTCCAGCTCCTTCTGCACGAGCGAGCAGGCAGCGACCAGCTTGCAGCCGGGAATCTTGAACGCGAGATTCTGCGCGTGCACCGAACCGAGGCGGCCCAAACCAACGATGCCAACTTTGATTTCCTTCATGTTTGTTCTCCTTTTTATAGAGCGGATTTTCTCTCTACGGCAATCGAACGATTGCCTGTCTCTCTCATAGTAATTCTATCACTGCGTGGACGCGAACGCAAGGAAAAACGACCAAATCAGAGCATTTTTCATACGGTGAAAATTGGCATTTCAGCACTCGGCAGACGAGTGTGATAAAATTCCGACCATCATTTCATAAATTGTTCACAAACAGCACTTGACTTTGTCCGTATGTGGTGGTAAATTAAGTTTAGCACTCGGGGAGATGGAGTGCTAACAACCGAAAGAAAGGAGTCTGCTTCGGTGGAGCTTTCGGAACGTAAAAAGCAAATACTCAAAGCCATCATCGGCGATTACATCCGCACGGCTGAACCGGTTGGCTCCAAGGCATTGACCGAGGGACACGAGCTGCCGTTCTCGTCCGCCACCATCCGCAATGAGATGAGTGAACTGGAGGACATGGGCTACCTCGAAAAGCCGCACACCTCTGCGGGACGAATCCCCTCACCGCAGGGTTATCGACTGTATGTGGATGAACTGATGGAGCGTCCGGCCGACAATGCGGAGGACGGAAACGCACTGCAGAACAGCGTGCTTACCAAGGTACGCGAGCTTGACCACCTCATTCAGGAGGCCGGCAAGCTGCTCACCAGTCTGACGAATTACGCGTCGGTTGCTATCACACCGGCCATGACGCAGATCGCCATCCGGCAGTTTGAGATCATCGCAGTCGATAAGATGAATTTCGTAATCGTAGTAGTTACGGATTCGGGCACGGTCAAGAACAAAATGGTCCGCACGGTGGCTGAGGTCTCCAAGGATGAGGCCGAGCTGCTCACCTATGTACTCAACCAGACGCTGACCGGACTGCCGCTCTCGAGCATCACCGCCGAGCGATTCGACATTGTGCGCCGCGCCGCGGGATTGACCGCGCTGCTCGCTCCGGTAGCCGAGTACATCGCAGAGCTGATCACCGAGCTGAGCGACCAGAAGGTTTACCTCGACGGTGCCAGCAAGCTGCTTCGTTTTCCGGAGTACCGCGATACGAAAAAGGCGCAGACGCTGCTCGATTACATGGAGGATGACCGCAAGCACCTGCTGCCGGCCACCTGCAAGATCGACGGCATCCAGTTCTTCATCGGACCGGAAAACGGCGAAAACCCGCTGAGTGAAACCTCGGCGATCTACGCAAAATACGATATCGGCAAGATCGGCCAGGGCGCGATCGGCATCGTGGGTCCGACCCGCATGGATTACGCCAAGCTGTCCGCACAGCTCAGCCGCTTCGCAAAAGGGCTGAACAAACTGATCGCCGAGACATTTTTAGATGAAAAAGACGGAAATCACTGATTTCCTGTAAACGGAGGCACAAAACGACATGAGCAAAAAGACAAAGCCGGAGGCGGAAGAGCAGGAGCAGGTAAAGACCGAGGCTCCCGCAGAGGAGACCGCCAAGGCTGAAGCGAAGCCCGCGACGGACTGGGAAGCCAAGTATAACGACCTGAACGACCGTTATCTCCGCATGGCGGCGGAGTACGATAACTTCCGCAAGCGCAGCCAGCGCGAGCGCGAGCAGGCGTACACCGATGCCGTCAGCCGCGCCGTAACCGCACTGCTGCCGACCTACGATAACCTCGAGCGGGCGCTCAAGGCAGAGACTGCCGACACCGAATATAAAAAGGGTGTCGAGCTGACCATGACGCAGCTGACCGAAAGCCTCAAGGGCATTAACGTCACCGTCATCGACGCTGCTGCAGGCACCGCATTCGATCCGAACTTCCACAACGCGGTTATGCACGTTGAGGATGAAACCCTCGGTGAGAATGTCATCGCGGAAACTTTCCAGCAGGGCTTCCAGATTGGCGATAAGGTTATTCGCCATGCGATGGTGAAGGTTGCAAACTGATTACTAACTACTAATTAAAGTAAACAAAATCCTATCATTTAAGGAGTGTATTTATTATGGGTAAGATCATTGGTATTGACCTTGGTACGACGAACTCTTGTGTATCTGTTATGGAGGGCGGCGAAGCCGTAGTCATCCCTAACGCTGAGGGTGCGCGCACCACTCCGTCTGTTGTTGCATTTTCTAAGGACGGCGAGCGTATGATCGGTCAGGTCGCTAAGCGCCAGGCTGTAACCAACGCAGACCGCACCATTATTTCCATCAAGCGCCACATGGGCACTGACTACCGCGTAAACATCGACGGCAAGCCGTACTCCCCGCAGGAGATTTCCGCTATGATCCTGCAGAAGCTGAAGGCTGACGCAGAAGCATACCTCGGCCAGCCGGTAAATCAGGCGGTCATCACCGTTCCGGCTTACTTCTCCGACTCGCAGCGTCAGGCTACCAAGGATGCCGGCAAGATTGCAGGTCTGGAAGTTCTGCGTATCATCAACGAGCCGACCGCTGCTGCACTGGCTTACGGTGTAGATAAGGAATCCGAGCAGAAGATCATGGTATACGACCTCGGCGGCGGTACGTTCGATGTATCCGTTCTGGACATCGGCGAGGGCGTTCTGGAGGTTCTGTCCACCGCAGGTGATACCCACCTCGGCGGTGATGACTTCGACCAGCGCATCATCGACTGGATGGTTGACGAGTTCAAGAAGTCTAACGGCATTGACCTGTCGAACGACCGTATGGCTATGCAGCGCCTGAAGGAAGCTGCTGAGAAGGCAAAGATCGAGCTGTCCGGCATGAGCCAGACCTCCATCAACCAGCCGTATATCACGGCTGACGCTACCGGTCCGAAGCACCTCGAGCTGACCCTGACCCGTGCAAAGTTCAATGAGCTGACCGCAGACCTCGTAGAGCGCACCATGGGCCCGGTTCGTCAGGCAATGAGCGACGCTGGTCTGTCCGCTTCCGACCTGTCTAAGGTCCTGCTGGTCGGTGGTTCCACCCGTATCCCGGCTGTACAGGAGGCTGTTAAGGGCATCACCGGCAAGGAAGGATTCAAGGGCATCAATCCGGACGAGTGCGTAGCAATCGGCGCATCCATCCAGGGCGGCGTACTTGGCGGCGAGGTCAAGGACGTACTGCTGCTCGACGTAACTCCGCTGTCCCTCGGCATTGAGACCCTCGGCGGCGTATGCACCAAGCTGATCGACCGCAACACCACCATCCCGACCAAGAAGAGCCAGACCTTCTCCACCGCAGCTGACAACCAGCCGTCGGTTGAGATCCATGTTCTGCAGGGCGAGCGCGAGATGGCTGCAGGCAACAAGACCCTCGGCCGCTTCACCCTCGACGGCATCGCTCCGGCACCGCGCGGCATTCCTCAGATCGAAGTTACCTTCGATATCGACGCAAACGGCATCGTAAACGTATCCGCAAAGGATCTCGGCACCGGCAAGGAGCAGAAGATCACCATCACTGCATCCACCAATCTGTCTCAGGATGAGATCGACAAGGCTATGCACGAGGCTGAGCAGTACGCTGAGCAGGATAAGAAGAACAAGGAAGCAGTTGAGGTTCGCAACAACGCTGAGCAGCTGGTATTCCAGTCCGAGAAGGCACTGACCGATCTGGGCGACAAGCTGTCCGCAGATGAGAAGGCAGGCGTTCAGGCTGAGATTGAAAAGGTTAAGGAAGCACTCAAGGGCACCGATACCGATATGATCAAGGCTGCAACCGAGGGTCTGTCCAAGAAGTTCTCCGATCTGGCCGGCAAGATCTATCAGCAGCAGGCACCGCAGGGCGACCCGAACATGGGCGGCGCTCAGGGTGCAGGCGCTCAGGGCGGTCAGCAGGGCGACTTCGTAGACGCTGACTTCACCGAGGTCAAGGACGACGACAACAAGTAATAACAGATAGGAGTTAGGAAGTAGGAGTTAGGAGTTATGGCTGCCGGTTTTCGGCAGAGTGCAGCGAGATTGCACGGTATCAAAACTCCTGTCTCCTCACGCCTATCTCCTCACTAAGAGAAGGCGCGCTTCGGTGCGCCTATCCCTGTGTATAGGATGATTTTTTATGGCTGATAAAAGAGATTATTATGAAGTGCTCGGCGTACAGAAGGGCGCAAGTGATGATGAGCTGAAAAAGGCATACCGCAAGCTGGCGCGCAAGTACCACCCGGACCTCAACAAAGATAATCCGGAGGCTGCGGATAAGTTCAAGGAAGCAAACGAAGCGTACGAAGTGCTGTCCGACAAGGAGAAGCGCGCTAAGTACGATCAGTTCGGCTTTGCCGGCGTTGACCCGAGCTACGGCGGCGGTGCCGGTGCCGGTGGCTTCGGCGGCGGCTTTGATATGGGCGATCTGGGCGACCTGTTCGGTTCGTTCTTCGGCGGCGGCTTTGGCGGCGGACGGTCGTCCCGCCGTAATGCACCGCAGCGCGGCGAATCCATCCGTCAGACGGTGATCCTGTCCTTCGAGGAAGCCGCATTCGGCTGTGAAAAGGAGATCACGGTCGAGCGCATCGAATCCTGTGACGACTGCGGCGGCACGGGTGCCGCAAAGGGTACCACGGCAGAGACCTGTCCGAACTGCCGCGGCACCGGTGTGGTAACGCAGACCCAGCGCACGCCGCTCGGCATGTTCCAGACGCAGGGCGCCTGCCCGAACTGCCGCGGCACCGGCAAGATCATCAAGAAGCCGTGCCCGAAGTGCGGCGGTCAGGGTCGTGTCCGCAAGACCCGCAAGTTCAAGGTCAACATTCCGGCAGGTATCGACGATGGTCAGTCCATCCAGCAGCGCGGTCAGGGCAATGCAGGCGTGAACGGCGGTCCCGCAGGCGATCTGTTCGTAACGGTTGCCATCCGTCCGCATCCGATCTTTACCCGCAACGGCTCGGATGTACATGTCGATATTCCGATTTCGTTCGCACAGGCCGCACTCGGCGATACGCTGCAGGTGCCGACCATCGACGGCCGCATCGAGTACAAGATTCCGGAAGGCACGCAGACCGGCACGACGTTCCGCATGCGCGGCAAGGGCATTCAGAATGTCAACGGCCGCGGTCGCGGCGACCAGTATGTCCGCGTAAACATCGAGGTGCCGAAGAACCTGTCCGAAAAGCAGAAAAAGCTGCTGCGTGAGTTCGAGGAAACGTCCACAGACGAGAATCAGGTAAAGCGCAAGAGCTTCTGGGATAAGGTAAAGGACGCACTCAAGGATAAATAATTAAAGGAGCATTGCTTTTTGAACAAATTCGGTAAACTGGAGCTTGTGCGCTGACCGGGAGGTCGGCTGTACAGGAATCCGTAAACCACCTCCCCAAAAGACGAAAAATATCGACTTTTCAGGAGGAATTCCTATGAATTGGAAGAATAAACGCAAGCAATATCAAAAGGGTTACTACAAAACGCATGCCTGCGACGACAGCTTCACCTGCAGGGTGTGCGGCCGTCCGGTCGTGCCCGCAGGTGCGGTGTACTGCACTCTAACCGCGCAGCGGCGGACGATAACCCGATGAAGCTGATGTCCATCGCCATGAAGCCGGTGGCGTTCCCGCCGTTCCCGTTGGAGCGGATTGAGAAGCTGACCGCGCTCATGGGCGGAGAAGGCTCGGTAGAATAAAGAAAACCACCCGGGATTTTCTCGGGTGGTTTTTCGTCTGCAGGAGGAAAATGGAGAATTGAGGATGGTAAATAAAAATGCTCTCTGAATCATCAGAGAGCATTTTTTGCACAATTTTAGATCTGCGGCAGCAGGTTTGCCAGCTCGAGCGCCGCAATCGCTGCATCTGCGCCCTTGTTGCCGGCCTTGGTGCCTGCGCGCTCGATGGCCTGCTCGATGTTCTCAGTGGTAATCACACCGAACGTTACCGGTACGCCGGTCTGCAGGTTGACCTGTGCAATGCCCTTGGCAGCCTCGTTGCACACGAGGTCGTAGTGGCTGGTCGAGCCGCGGATGACTGCGCCGAGGCAGATAACTGCATCATACTTGCCGCTCTGCGCCAGCTTCTGCGCCGCAAGCGGAATCTCAAATGCACCCGGAACCCATACGAGCGTGATGTCGTCCGTGTCCACACCGTGACGTACCAGTGTGTCCTCCGCGCCGGAGATCAGCTTGGAAACGATAAATTCGTTGAAACGTGCACCAACAATTGCAAACTTGCCCTTGGTTGCTACTAACTTGCCTTCGAGTACCTTCATCTTAAAATCTTCCTTTCAATATGGTGAACAGATATATTGCAGGGCGAGGTGAGGTCATCCCGCCCTGCGGGATAGATTGATTACAATGTTTCACTAAAGAGGTGACCCATCTTAATTTTCTTGGTTCTGAGGTAGAACGCGTCGTCCTTCTGCGGTGCGATCTCGATCGGCACGCGCTCGGTGATCTCTACACCAAAACCGTCCAGACCATAAATCTTCTCCGGATTATTGGTCAGCAGGCGCAGCTCCTTTGCGCCGAGGTCCTGCAGAATCTGAGCGCCGATCCAGTATTCACGCAGGTCGGGCGCAAAGCCGAGCTTTACGTTTGCCTCGACTGTATCGAAGCCCTTTTCCTGCAGCTCATACGCCTTCAGCTTGTTGATCAGACCGATTCCGCGGCCTTCCTGGCGCATATAGAGCAGCACGCCGCGTCCTTCCTTGTCGATCTGCTGCATGGCTGCCGCAAGCTGCTGACCGCAGTCGCACCGGCGGGAACCGAACACATCGCCGGTCAGACACTCGGAGTGTACGCGGCAGAGCAGGTTCTTGCCATCGCCGATCTCGCCCTTGACGAGCGCAACATGGTGCTCGCCGGTCAGGTCGTTGACGTAGCCGTAGATGCGGAACTCACCGAAACGGGTGGGCATTTTCGCACAGGCTTCACGGACAACGTGCTTATCATGACGGCGGCAGTAGTCCTGCAGGTCCTTGATGGTGATGATCTTGAGTCCCCACTCCTTGGCCTTCTCCATCAGCTCGGGCGTGCGCATCATCGTGCCGTCATCGCGCATGATCTCACAGCACAGACCGCACTGCTCGAGTCCGGCCAGACGGCACAGATCGACAGTCGCCTCGGTGTGGCCGTTGCGGGTCAGCACACCGCCGCGGCGTGCGACGAGCGGGAAAACGTGTCCCGGACGGCGGAGCTCCTCCGGCTTGGTGTGGATATCCGCACATTTGCGGCAGGTAAAGCCGCGTTCCTCGGCGGAAATGCCGGTCGTGGTGTCCACATGGTCGATGGAGACCGTGAATGCAGTGTGGTGGTTGTCGGTGTTGACCTTTACCATCTGCTCCAGACCGAGACGGAGCGCAACCTGCTCACTCATCGGCGTGCAGATCAGGCCCTTGGCATGGGTCGCCATGAAGTTGACGTTCTCGGTCGTGGCGAACTGTGCGGCGCAGATGAGGTCGCCCTCGTTCTCGCGGTCCGGGTCGTCGATGGTGAGGATGAGGTGTCCGGCGCGAAGCTCTTCGAGCGCTTCTTCAACTGTATTGAACTGATATTCCATAAAAGAAAACCTCCGTTAAAATCCGTGTTGTGCAAGAAAATCCATTGTAATACCGCTGGATTTGTGCGGCGTGAGCATTTTTTCAACGTATTTGCCGATCACATCGCATTCGAGGTTGACCGGCTCGCCCGGCTTTTTGCCAAGCAGAATGGTCTGTGCGCCGGTGTGCGGGATGATGGAGACCGAAAAGTCGGTGTCCGTCACAGCCGCCACGGTAAGGCTGACGCCATCAATGGCGATCGAGCCTTTTTCGACGATGTACCGGAGCAGGGGAGCCGGTGTTTTGATCGTCACCCACACGGCGTTGTCCTCGCGCCGCTGCGAGAGAACCGAGCCGGTGCCGTCGATATGGCCGGATACGATATGACCGCCGAACCGTCCGTCGGCAGGCATCGCGCGCTCCAGATTGACCGGCGAGCCGCTCTGCAGACTGCCGAGCGCGGAACGCCGCAGGCTTTCCGCCATCACATCGGCGCTGAAGCTGTCGTCCGTCAGCGCGACCACGGTCAGACATACGCCGTTCGTGGCAATGCTGTCGCCGATTTTTGTATTTTCGAGCACGGTATCTGCCGCAATCGTCAGCCGAGCGCCTTTTGCGCCGCGCTCGATGCGCCGCACCGTACCGATTTCTTCGATAAGTCCAGTAAACATTACAATCTCCCTTCAAGCAGGAAATCTTCGCCCATCGGCGTGCAGGTCACGTCCTTCAGCGGAAGCGCCTGCACCATCTTGTCAAATCCCAGACCTCCGACCGGACTTTTTGCGCCTGCACCGCCGATGATTTTCGGGGCGATGTACGCCTGCACGCGGTGTACCACACCGGCCTCCAGCGCGGAGAACGCAAGTGCCGAGCCGCCTTCAAGTAATACGCCGTCGATGCCGAGTGCGCCGAGCTGGCGCATCAGGTCGGCAAGGTCTACGCGCTCGTCTTTCGTTTTGCATTCGAGAATGTGTACACCGTGCCGTTCCAGTTCAGCGGTGCGCTCATTTCGACCGACGACCGCGATATAGGTCGGGATTTTGTTCGCCGTCTGTACGATTCTGCTGTCGATCGGCGTGCGTGCGCGGCTGTCGCAGATTATGCGGATCGGATCGCGCCCGCCGTCAATGCGGCAGGTGAGCAGCGGATCGTCCTCAAGCACGGTGCCGATGCCGACCATGATGGCGGGCAGCCGGTTGCGCGTTTCGTGTACATGACGGCGGGCGGTCTCGCCGGTAACCCAGCGGCTGTCGCCGGTGTGTGCGGCGATTTTGCCGTCCAGCGTCATCGCGTACTTGAGCGTCACAAACGGCGTCTTGTGCGTGATGTAGTGAAAGAAAACTTCATTCACGCGGCGGCATTCGTCCTCGCACACGCCGGTCTCGACTTCAATGCCTGCGTCGCGCAGGATCTGTGCGCCTTTGCCGGCTACCAGCGGGTTCGGGTCCAGACAGCCGATGAACACGCGGCCGATCTTGTGCTCGATGACTGCATCTGTACACGGCGGCGTGCGTCCCCAGTGGCAGCACGGCTCGAGCGTGACGTAAAGGTCTGCGCCCGTGCAGTCCTCGGTGCAGTGCGCGAACGCGTTGCGCTCGGCATGCAGGCCGCCGATGTGCTCGTGCCAGCCTTCACCGATGATTTTTCCGTCCTTGACGATGACGCAGCCGACCATCGGATTCGGATTGACGTGACCGGCTCCGCGCTGGGCCAGCGCCAACGCCTGACGCATATATTCCTGTTTTTGCTCCTGCATAGAATCACCTGATATAATAATTCTGTAGAAAATTTCACGATAGTTTGGCGACAGCCAAAAAAAACGTCCCAAAGACAGAATCTTCGGGACGCTGAAAAAAGCATTGTGAAAATAAAAAGTCTGAAACACCGAATCGGCATTTCAGAACAGCAAACAACGGAAAATCTTTCCGCGCATTCTTCTTTTATCCAGACTATACTGTCGGCCTCGGAATTTCACCGAATCATGCTTCCGCCGAATGGCATCCGCTCGCGGGCTGTACCGCCGGTAGGGAATTGCACCCTGCCCTGAAGAATCAAATATTTGGTTTTGCGGGGCAGAGCCTTTATTGTTCCGCCTGAGGAAAGTATAGTCCCAAGCGGAGAAAAATGCAAGGTTTTTTTGAAAAAATAATTTTACAGAATGTGTGAATGCAAACAAAGCACCGCAAAAGTTCGAAAAAGACTGGAAAATACGCAGATAACGCACAAAAAATATAAAATGACCATACGGTTGTTATTGGTAATTTTCCGTTTTCCATTCCGACTCGCTAAGAGCCGCCCTATGGGCGGTTGCTCGCTGGACGCCCACTGCGGTGGGTGTATCCATTTTCAATTTGCTCCGGTTGTGCTATAATCAAATAGCTATGAAATGAAAGGAGAGTGTGCCATGCGGATCTGGACCGGACGAGCGGGAAGCGGCAAGACAACGGCCATCCTGCGGGAGATCGCGGCGCTGAGTGAAAAGGGAGAGGGACGGCAGATTCTGCTCGTGCCCGAGCTGAACTCGCACCTGATGGAGAGGCGGCTTGCCGCAGCCACGCACAACCACGGCGCACGCACGGCCGAGGTGCTGACGTTCTCACGATTGGCGGACCGTGTGTTCTCTGAGGTCGGCGGACTGGCACAGCAGATGCTGACACCGGCAGGTCAGCTTTTGACCTTGCAGGAGGCGGCACGCCGTGTGCAGGGGGGGCTGAGTGCATGGAAGGGTCTGGCAGACAAGCCGGAGCTGCTGCAGGAGGCGCTGCGGCTGATCGACGAGTGCAAAACCTGTGCGGTCGCACCGGAGACGCTGTTTGCGGCTGCCGAGGAGAGTGAGGACACTGTACTTGCAGAAAAATTGTCCGATCTTGCACAGATTTTGACGGCCTACGAGCGCCTGTGCGAGGAGTCCCTGCCCGACCCGAGAGACCGTCTGACACATCTGCGCGACCGTCTGGCAGAAAGCCACACGCTGGACGGTGCAGCGGTCTATCTGGATGGTTTTCTCGGCTTTACCGTGCAGGAAAGTGCAGTGGTTGATGCCATGCTGGCGGCAGGTGTGCCGCTCTCTGCGGCGGTAACCTGCGATACGGATTACCCGGAGATTTTCCTTACCGGCTGTAAAACAGTGCAGAAATTAACCCGGATGGCAAAACATCATAACCAGACGGTCGAGCGCATCGAACTGGGCGAAAGCAAGGTGGCCCGACCGGCGGGACTGGCTGCGCTCGAACGCGAAAGCCTGCTGCCGGTGCGCACCCCACAGGAGAGTGCGGACGGCGTTCGGCTGTACGAGGCGGCTTCGCCGTTTGACGAGTGCGAGCACGCGGCGGCTTACATTCGGCGCAAGGTGCGGGACGAAGGCGCGCGCTGCCGCGATTTTGTGGTTGCGGCACGCGATATCGAGCCGTACAGCGCGTTTCTCGCAATGGCGATGGCGCGGTACGACATTCCGGTGTTCCTCGCGGAAAAGCCGGATCTGCTGTCTCGTCCGCCGATGGCGCTGGTCACGAATGCACTCGAGGCGGTACGAAATCATTTCCGATATGAAGATCTGTTCTCCTGTCTCAAGACCGGGCTTGCGGGCTTGGATTGGGACGAAATTGACAAATTAGAGAATTATGTGCTCACCTGGAACATCCGCGGCGGAGCCTGGGAACGCGAGTGGACCGAGCATCCGGACGGCTATGGTTTGCCAATCGACGAGAATGCGAAGGCGCAGCTTGCCGAGCTGAACACACTCCGCAAACGGGCAATCGCGCCGTTCTCCGCACTGCGCGAGGCACTTGCAGGTGAGCAGCCTGCAGGTGACTGCGTGCGTGCGCTCTATGCATTTCTTCTTGCGGTGGACGCGCCGCAGCGCATGACTGACCGCGCCGCCGGACACGAGCAGGCGGGCCGTCTGCAGCTGGCCGACGAGTACCGCCAGCTGTGGGAAATCCTGGTCTCTGCAATGGAGCAGTTCGCGTGGGTGTGCGGGGATATGCCGCTGACGCTCGACCGTTTCGCGCAGCTGTTCCGGCTGGTGCTCGGCGAGTACGATGTGGGTACGATTCCGGTTTCGCTCGACCGCGTGACCTGCGGCAACATCGAGCGTGCGTGTACGGAAAATGCGAAATATGTCATCCTGCTGGGCGTTAACGACGGCCTGATACCGAAAACCCCGTCCTCGACTTCGCTGCTGAGTGACATGGACCGCGACAAAATGGATGCGCTCGGCGTGGAACTCAAAGCCTACGGCGAGGAACGCCTGTTGATGGAGCAGGAAACGCTCTATCGAGCACTGGCGTGCCCGACGGACGAGCTGCTGCTGACGTATCACACCATCGACGCAGGCGGCGGTGAAACGCGGCCGTCCTACTTCGTAAACACAGTGCGCGAATTGCTGCCGGATGTGCCGTTTTCCACCCACCGGACGGAGACCGTGCGCGACCGCCTGCAGGCGGAACGACCGGCGGTCGAACTTGCGTGCGCGTATCTTTCGGGCGACCGGACAGCCGCTGTGCGGGCCGCCTATGACTACTATAAGGATGATGAGCGAGTCAAAAACGCGCAGGCGCAGCGGCGCGGCAGAGGACCGCTGAGCAGTCCGCACACGATTGACGGCTTGTACGGAAAAAGTCTTAATCTGACCGCTTCGCGTGTGGATACGTTCTATTCCTGCCGGTTTGCATTCTTTATGCAGTATGGTCTGAAGGCCAAGCCGCGCCGTGTGGCGAAGTTTGATGCGCTCTCGACCGGCACATTCATCCACTATGTGCTCGAGCATGCGCTGGATACCCTTGGAAAGTGCGAGGGCGGCGCCGCCCATGCCGATCAGCCGACCGTGCGCAAAGCCTGCCGTGAAGCGGTACGGCAGTATGTCGCGGAGGAACTGGGCGGCCTGGAGAATAAAACCGCGCGCTTCCAATACCTGTTTCGCCGACTGGTGCGCGCCGTGGAGCAGATCCTCGACAACGTGATCGAAGAACTTCGCGTATCCGACTTTGAGCCGATCGACTATGAGCTGGACTTCTCGCGCAGCGGCGACCTGCCGCCCGTGCAGTGTGAGGACGGCGATGTGTCGGTTTCACTCTCCGGCAAGGTGGACCGCGTGGACGGCTACATCAAAAACGGCCGCCTCTATCTGCGCGTTATGGACTACAAAAGCGGCAAAAAATCATTTTCGCTGTCCGACATCTGGTACGGACTCAACATGCAGCTTATCATCTATCTGTACGCGCTGCAGCAGGAGGGTCTGGACCGCTATCGTGCCCGCCTGACCGCCGAGCTGAACGAAATCGTACCGGCAGGCGTGCTGTATGTTCCGGTACGCGATGAGCTGCCGGATGCGGCGCGCGACACGGACGAGGACGGGCTGCGCATTCTGCGCGACAAGGCGCTGCGGCGTTCGGGTCTGCTGAGTGACGATATGTCGCTGCTCGAGGCAATGGAGCACGGTCTGGAAGGTGACGGACGGTTTATTCCGGTCTCTATCAAGACCGGGAAGGGCGAGGATGAGCCGACGCTTGCCGCCAAGTCTGCGGTAGCCGATCTGGCGAAATTCGGCAGACTGGCACGCTACACGCAGAAAAAGCTGCTCGAAATGGGACAGGCTCTGCGAAACGGCAGCATTGAAGCCGACCCGCGCAAGACCGACCGCAGCTACTGCGAATGGTGTGATTTCCGGGCAGCCTGCCGGTTCGACGAGACCGCCGGAGACAAGGTACGCTGGCTGAAAAACATCAAGGACAAGGAATTCTGGGAGCAGTTAGGAGGGGACGACAATGCCGAAGTGGACACCTGATCAGCAGACCGCGATCGACGACCGCGGCGGTGCACTGCTGGTTTCGGCGGCAGCCGGCTCGGGCAAGACAGCCGTGCTGACCGAGCGTGTGCTCCGGCGGCTGACGGACGAGAACGATCCGGTCGATATCGACCGCCTGCTGCTGGTTACCTTTACCAACGCAGCGGCAGCCGAAATGCGCGAGCGAATCGGTGCGGCCCTCGGTGCGGCCGTAGCCGCAAACCCGCGGGATACCCGTCTGCGGCGGCAGCTGTTCCTCGTGCACCGCGCGAAAATCACGACCGTGCATGCGCTGTGTCTGTCGCTCGCACGCGAGCAGGCGGCGGTGCTCGGTATTGCACCCGACTTTCGCCTGATGGACGAAAACGAGGGAAAGCTGCTTCGCGCCGAGGTGCTCGAAGAAGTGCTCGACACGGCCTACGAGCAGGCGGACGAGAAGTTTTTCGCGCTCTGTGACCTGCTGACGGCGGGGCGCGACGATAAAAAGCTGGGCGAGGTCATTCTCGGCACCTACGAGAAGATTCAGGCGCATCCTGATCCGCGGGCGTTCCTCGAGGATGTGCGCGCGGGATTGTACACGCGCGGCATGGACACGCCGCACGGCCGTGTGCTGCGAGAGCAGGCGAAGTCGGCGGCACAGCACGGTGCGGCATTTCTGCACATGGCTGTGGATGAATTGACCGGCATTGATGAGCTGGCGGACAACTATCTGCCTGCGCTGACGAGCGACTTAAATCAGGCCGAGCGTCTGCTGGACGCACTGTTTGGCGGCAGCTGGGATAACTGCGTGCAGGCTGCCCGGTCGATCTCGTTTGACCGATTGAAGGCCGCGAGAAAATTTGAGGACAAGGCGTTCCTCGAACAGATCAAGGCCATGCGCGAGGAGTGGAAGGGCGTTGCCAATAACATTCGGGAGAAATGGCTGACCGTCACTGCAGAGGAAGCGGAGTACGACCGCGGCCTGACAGCCCCCGCGCTGTTCGCGCTCATTGACATGGTAAACGCCTTTGACGATGCCTTTACGGCAGCGAAACGTGCGAGAAATGCTGCGGATTTCAACGATTTAGAGCACTTTGCCGTGCGTCTGCTGTATACAGACGGCAAGCCGTCCGCACTGGCGAAAACCATGTCCGAGCAGTTCACCGAAATTGCGGTGGACGAGTATCAGGACACCAACGCCGTGCAGGATGCCATCTTCCGTGCACTCTCCAGAGACGAGACCAACCTGTTCATGGTCGGTGACGTCAAGCAGAGCATTTACGGCTTTCGACTGGCTGACCCGTCCATTTTCCTTGAGAAATACCGCAGCTTCGGTGAGGTGGCGGACGCCGCTGACGGGCAGCCGCGCCGTGTCGTGCTCGGGCAGAATTTCCGTTCACGAGCGGCTGTGCTGGATGCGTGCAACTATCTGTTTGCCGCCGTCATGGGCGAGACCGTGGGCGATCTCGTGTACACGGACAAGGAGGCGCTGCACCTCGGCGCGGACTACTATCCGGAGTCCGGAAATGCGCGGTACAAGACCGAAGTCCTGCTCGTGGACGCGGACGGACTCGGCGAGGACGATGATGCGCCGGATAAGACCGAACTCGAAGCACGGCTTGCCGCGAAGCGAATTCGTGCGCTGCTCGACGAAGGCTTTCCGGTGACGGATAAGCAGACCGGGAAGCTGCGTCCGGTCACGCCGGGCGATATCGTAATCCTGCTGCGCTCGCCCAGAAGCAAGGCGCCGACCTACATTGCGGAGCTGGAGCGCATCGGCGTAACAGCCAGTGCCGAGCAGCGCGGCGGCCTGCTGGAGACTGCCGAGGTCGGCACGATGGTGTCGCTGCTCAGCGTCATTGACAACCCGCGGCAGGATGTTGACCTTATCGGCGTGATGCGTTCGCCGCTGTTCGGATTCACCGAGCAGGAACTGGCGGATATTCGCCTTGTGGACCGCAGGATCAGCTATTATGACGCGCTGCTGCAGGCGAGAACAGATTTTCCCAAGGTGGAAACCTTCCTGCAGCGGCTGGACTTTCTGCGCACCTTTGCGTGCGATCAGCCGGTGTACCGCCTGCTGTGGGAGATTTACGATCAGACCGGCGCACTCGGCCTGTACGGCGCGCTGCCGAACGGCGCACAGCGCCAGAGCA
The DNA here is from genome assembly GCF_003474415.1 of Butyricicoccus sp. AM05-1. Lineage (NCBI taxonomy): Bacteria > Bacillati > Bacillota > Clostridia > Eubacteriales > Butyricicoccaceae > Butyricicoccus > Butyricicoccus sp. AM05-1. Next base: position 90,532 of record NZ_QUDG01000004.1, read on the forward strand.
ACCTGCTGACATTCTTCGAGCGGGCGCGCTCGTTTGAGGGACAGGGCTTCCGCGGTCTGTTTGACTTTGTGCGCCTGCTGCGCGGCATGCTCGAGCAGGGCGAGGATTTCCAGACGGTCGGTGCCGAGGCCACCGGCGGTGCGGTCCGCATTCTGTCCATCCACAAGTCTAAGGGACTGGAATTTCCGGTCGTTATCGTGGCAGACTGCGCCAAGCAGTTCAACGACAGCGACCTCAAGGAGCCGGTGCTCGTGCACCAGAACCTCGGCTTCGGCAGTAAGTGCCGCGACCGTGACCGCGGTGTGCAGTACGACACAGCCGAGCGCATTGCAGTCTCGGTGCAGATGCGCCGCGAAATGATTTCCGAAGAACTGCGCGTATTATATGTAGCGATGACGCGTGCAAAGGAAAAACTGATTCTGACGGCAGCTACCGGCAGCCTGCGGAATTCGCTGAAAAAATGGTCGCTGCTGGCGTCGCTCGACGAGCTGCCGCAGTACGCCATGGGTGCGGCGCGCACGCCGCTTGCGTGGATTCTGACACCGCTGCTGCGGCATCCATGCGCGCGTGCCTTCCGCGAGGAGTATGCGCCCGAGGTGCCCGAGCACGGCACGGACAATGACGCATTCACGCTCAAGGTGTATTATCCGAACGACCTGCAGCCGCAGGAAACTGAAATCCTGCGTTTCGAGGACAGGGAAACCGGCGACTGCACCGTGCAGCCGCACTTCGACTACCCGCATGCTTACCTCGCGGAGCTGCCGAGCAAGCTGACCGCCACCGGTGTCGGCCGCGGCTACCGCGCAGACGAGGCCGCCGAGCAGACACCGCCGCCGCGGAAAGAAGTGCAGCTGCGCGCACCGCTGTTCGAGAAGGGAGAAAAGAAGCTGACGCCTGCCGAGATTGGCACAGCGCACCACCTGTTTATGCAGTTCTGCGACTTTGACGCCGCCTGTGCGCCGAACGGCGTGGAAAACGAGCTGAACCGTCTGGCGGAAAAGAAGATTTTGTCCACAGAACAGGCGCATGCTGTGGATAAACGCAAGATCGAACGGTTTTTCGCCTCCGACCTGTACAAAACCTTTATGGCGGAAAACAAGGTGCGGCGTGAGTTCAAGTTCTCCGTGCTCGTTCCGGCGCAAGCGTATTTTCCGGTTGCGGCAGACGCACCCGAGGAAAACGTGCTCCTGCAGGGCGTTATCGACTGCCTGATCGAAACCGACGACGGCTTTGTTATCCTTGACTTCAAGACCGACCGCATCAAGAAGGGCGGTGCGGTCGAGAGAGCCGAGCAGTACCGCCCGCAGCTGGCCGCCTACGCGCGTGCCGTGCATGAGATTTACGGCAGACCGGTCCGCGCGTGTGTGCTGTACTTTTTCCACACCGGCGATACCGAATGGGTGTCGCTCGACGAGACCTGACGGCATTCGACCGCACAGCAGTTAAGAGCGTGTTAAGATTCATTTGCACGCATTGACATTACGGCCGCACGATGGTAAATTGAGTACAACAAAAGCAAAGGGGCACCGGAAAAATACCGGACGGCTCCGCAGAACCTCAATACGCCACCATCATTCATTCCTCATTTCCAAATGAAAAATCCGCAGACGGGAACGTCTGCGGATTTTTCTATCTGTCAGAGGCTGATTTCGCGACAGCCGTTTGCACGGATTGCATAACACGCATGCGGCAAAAATCGTGAAAAACCGTCATATGCCCGCTTTACTTTACAGGGCAAAAAGGATATAATAAGCTTAACTATCAAAAACGACCTATTTGGAGAAAAGGAGAACGACGAAATGGCGTATTATTTCAGTGAACCTTCGCATACCTTTAACGAATATCTGCTGGTACCGGGGTATTCCTCTGCGGAGTGCATGCCGGCGAACGTAAGCCTGCGCACACCAATCGTTAAGTACAAAAAGGGCGAGGAATCCGCGCTGTATGCCAACATTCCGATGGTTTCCGCAATCATGCAGGCGGTATCGGATGATCGTATGGCGATCGCACTGGCGCAGGAGGGCGGTATCTCCTTTATCTTCGGTTCGCAGTCGATCGAGAGTGAGGCTGCCATGGTTTCCCGCGTAAAGAGCTACAAGGCAGGCTTCATCGTATCCGACTCCAACGTAAAGCCGGACACCACCCTTGAGGAAGTCCTCAAGCTGAAGGAGCGCACCGGTCACTCCACCATGGCTGTTACCGATGACGGCACCGCTAACGGCAAGCTGCTCGGCATTGTCACCAGCCGCGACTACCGTGTTTCCCGCATGGAGCGCAGCGTTAAGGTTGAGGAGTTCATGACGCCGTTTGACAAGCTGATCACCGCTCCGGCAGACACCAGCCTCAAGATCGCAAACGACATCATCTGGGACAACAAGCTGAACTCTCTGCCGCTGGTAGACGACAAGCAGCATCTGGTTTATATGGTATTCCGTAAGGACTACGACAGCCACAAGGCAAACTCTCTTGAGCTGCTCGATGAGCACAAGCGTTATGTAGTCGGCGCAGGCATCAACACCCGTGACTACGCAGAGCGTGTTCCGGCACTGGTTGAGGCCGGCGCAGATGTTCTCTGCATCGACTCCTCCGAGGGTTTCTCCGAGTGGCAGAGCCGCACTCTGTCCTGGGTACGCGCAAAGTACGGCGACAGTGTAAAGGTCGGCGCGGGCAACGTTGTTGACCGCGAGGGTTTCCGCTTCCTTGCTGAGGCCGGCGCGGACTTCATCAAGGTCGGCATTGGCGGCGGCTCCATCTGCATCACTCGTGAGCAGAAGGGCATCGGCCGCGGTCAGGCTACCGCTCTGATCGAGGTTGCAGCCGCTCGTGACGAGTATTTCGAGGAGACCGGCATCTACATTCCGATCTGCTCGGACGGCGGTATCGTTCACGATTATCACTGCACGCTGGCGCTGGCTATGGGCGCCGACTTCCTCATGCTCGGCCGCTACTTCTCTCGTTTTGACGAGTCCCCGACGAACAAGGTCAACATCAACGGCAGCTACATGAAGGAGTACTGGGGCGAGGGTTCTGCCCGTGCCCGCAACTGGCAGCGCTACGACATGGGCGGCGACAAGAAGCTGTCCTTCGAGGAAGGCGTTGACTCCTACGTTCCGTACGCAGGCTCGCTGAAGGACAACCTCGGTCTGACCCTGAGCAAGGTCCGTTCCACCATGTGCAACTGCGGCTCTCTGTCCATTCCGGAGTTCCAGAAGAAGGCAAAGATCACGCTGGTATCCGCAACCTCGATCGTCGAGGGCGGCGCACACGATGTTGTGCTCAAGGAAACCGCATCTACGAGCAAATAAGCATAGTTTACTCACAAATTGCCCCACAGGTTATCTCTGCGGGGCAATTCTTATCGGAAATGAGATTGCATGAAGGGGAGGGGCGCTATGCCTCAGAATAATAAGCCGGGACGCCGTCTGCTGCGGCGGCTGTACGGTTCGTGGTACCGCGTGCGGCGCAATATCAGCGCGTTTGCGCGGTGGTGCCTGTTTGCAGTCATTATCGGCGTGGTGGTGGGCGCAGTCGGCGCGGCGTTTGAGCACGCACTCGAATGGGCGACCGAAACCCGTCAGGAATACAGCTGGACGCTGTATTTTCTGCCGCTGGTCGGTCTGTTTATCGCGTTCTGGTACAGTAAAATGGATATGCCGCTTGAACGCGGCACTAACTTCATCCTGACCTCGGTGCGGCAGGATCATCCGGTGCGGCTGCGGCTTGCTCCGAGCATCTTCATCACCTCGGTGCTGACCCACCTGTGCGGCGGCTCTGCCGGACGAGAAGGTGCGGCGCTGCAGCTCGGCGGTGCGATTTCGGGCAATATCGGACATCTGATGCACCTGGACGACAAGGATTCCCGCACGATCACCATGTGCGGCATGGCAGCGTGCTTTTCGGCGCTGTTCGGCACACCGCTTGCGGCGAGCGTGTTCGCAATGGAGGTTATCAGCGTGGGCGTGATGTACTACGCGGCGCTGTTTCCGTCCATCCTTGCGAGCGTAATCGCGCATCAGGTAGCGCTGCAGCTTGGCGGCGGCACGACCGCGTTTACGCTCTCCGGTGTGCCGGAAAATACGGATGTGCTGCTCATTGTAAAGCTGGTGGCGTTCGGCGTGGTCTGCGCCGGACTGAGTGCGCTCGTGTGCATCGTCTTCCATAAAATCGGTCATCTGTTCAAGCATTTTCTGCCGAACCAGTACGCCTGCATTGCGGTTGGCGGCGCGGTCGTGGTGCTCATCAGCCTGCTGCTCGGCACGCGCGACTACAACGGTGCAGGCATGCAGGTCATTGAACGCGCGATTGCCGGTCACGCGGCCTACGAGGCGTTTTTCCTCAAGCTGGTGCTGACGGCGATTACCATTGGCGTCGGCTATAAAGGCGGTGAGATCGTGCCTGTGCTGTTCATCGGCGCGACTTTCGGCGCCGCCTACGGCGGATTTTTCGGTCTGGCTCCATCCTTTGCGGCCAGTCTCGGTATGACGGCCGTGTTCTGCGGCGTGACAAATTCGCCGCTTACATCTATCCTGCTGGCGTATGAGCTGTTCGGCGGTCAGAGCCTTGCGCTGTTTGCACTGGTCATCGCCATCGCGTACATGCTCTCCGGCTACTATGGTCTGTACAGTGAGCAGAAGATCATCTATTCCAAGCTCAGACCGCAGTTTATCGACCGCAAAACGAAATAATGGAGAATGAACGCCATCTCCAGTTCCTGATTATTCATTACTAATTATCCTGAAAGGATTCAACATGGCAAACGCAAACATCAAAGGTGCAATTTTCGACATGGACGGCACGCTTTTGGACTCCATGCCGGTCTGGAAACGACTGACACAGCGCTACCTCGCGCAGTTCAACGTTCACATCACGGACGCGGACTACGCGGTATGCGAGGGCTTTTCTCAGCCGCAGGTTGCGGAGTATTTTCTGAAACGCTATCCGAATCTGCCGCTGACCCGTCAGCAGATGCTCGACGGCATGGACGAGTTGATTACCTCCCGCTACGAGACGATTGCAAAGCCCAAGGACGGTGTAATCGACTTTCTCAAAGGTCTGCGCGCATGCGGCGTCAAAATGGCCATCGCTACGCTGACGGCACGCCGCCACGCGGAGAAGGCGCTCATCGACCGCGACATGATGAAATATTTCGAGTTCATGCTCACCATCGAGGACGTGGGCGTGCCCAAGTACGAGCCGGACATTTATCTCGAAGCAGCAAAGCGCCTCGGTCTGACAGCAGGCGAGTGCATGGTGTTTGAGGACGCGCCGTATGCGGGCGTAACGGCGAAAAAAGCCGGTTTTGCGCTCTGCGGCATGGCCGAACCCGCCTACGCGGAGGGCGAAGACACGCTCCGGCAGGTCAGCGATATGTTCGTCGAGCATTCCTTTGCCGAACTTGCCGGAAAACTGTAAAAAACACTTGCAATATAACGCATCATATCCTATTATATATAGGAAAGAGAGTATGGAGCTGCGTTAGGAATCCTAACGCGGCTTCCTTTTACGTTGGGAGGCTGGAATTTTTGGAACAACAGAATAAAATGGGCACCGCGAAAATGGGTCCGCTGATCTTTTCGATGGCACTGCCGGCGATGATCTCCATGATCATCAACGCGCTGTACAACATCGTAGACAGTATCTTCGTGGCCAAGTATTCGCAGGATGCGTTGGCGGCGGTTTCGCTCGTATATCCGCTGCAGATGCTGGTCGTGGCGATCGGTGTCGGCACCGGTGTCGGCGTAAACTCACTGATCGCACGCCGTCTGGGCGAGAGACGCCAGAAGCACGCGGACTCTGCGGCAGAGCACGGTGTAGCATTGGCGGTTGTCGGCGGCATCGCGTTCTTCATCCTCGGATGGGGACTGTCCGGTGTATTTGTCGGTGCGTTCGGTGCAAGTGAGTCGGTTTCGACGTTCGCTATCCAGTATTCGCACCTTGCGGTCGGCATGAGTATTTTTGTTATGATCTCGATGATGTGCGAGAAGATCCAGCAGTCCGGCGGCAACATGATCATCCCGATGTGTCAGGGCCTGACCGGTGCGATCATCAACATCATCCTTGATCCGCTGATGATCTTCGGTATCGGTCCGTTCCCGGAGATGGGTATTCGCGGCGCGGCTCTCGCGACCGTTATCGGCCAAATCTTCGGCATGGCGCTTGGCCTGTGGGGCGTGTTCCGTCAACAGAAGGTGCTGAATGTCAACATGCGCGAGTTCAAGTGGCGCGGACAGACGGTCAAGGATATTTACCGCGTCGGCCTGCCGGGCATTGTCATGCAGAGCGTGGTCTCGGTTATGACGGCCGGTATGAACGGTATTTTGATTGCCTTCTCGCAGACGGCGGTCAACGTACTCGGTGTGTATTTCAAGCTGCAGACCTTCGTCTTTATGCCGGTATTCGGACTTAATCAGGGTGCGCTGCCGGTTATGGGCTACAACTACGGCGCACGCAACCGCAAGCGTCTGATGGGAGCGTACAAGATTACGCTGACGGCGGCTGTCGTCATTATGGCGCTTGGTCTGGTGCTGTTCCAGCTGCTGCCCGAGCAGATGCTCATGCTGTTTGTGGACAAGTCCGATGCGGCGGCAGCACAGGAGATGCTCGAGGTCGGCGTTCCGGCGCTCAAGACCATCAGCCTGTCGTTCCTCGGCGCGGCGTTCGGCATCATCAACTCCACGCTGTTTCAGGCCACCGCACGCGGCATGAACAGCCTGATCGTGTCCGTCTGCCGTCAGCTGGTCGTTATCCTTCCGGCGGCATGGCTGCTGGGTCAGCAGTTCGGCCTGAATGCGGTATGGTATGCATTCCCGATCGCAGAGATCGCAGCATTCTTTATCTCGTATATTCTGCTCTGGCGCGAATACCGCACGGAGCTTCGATTCCTTGGTATTGAAAGGGAGGCAAAGGCATGAAACGAATTGCCAGCTTTGAAGTAAACCATGACAAACTGAAGCCGGGTATGTATACCTCGCGTATCGACGGTGACATCACCACCTATGACATCCGCATGGTGTACCCGAATGCGGGCACTTACATCCAGCCTGCGGCGGGGCATACGTTCGAGCACCTGTTTGCAACCTATGCGCGCAACTCGAAGTTTGCCGATCAGATCATCTACTGCGGCCCGATGGGCTGTCAGACCGGCTTTTATTTTCTCGTGCGCGATATGAAGCCGTCGGATGCGATTGCGCTCGTGCAGGAGAGCATGGCGTTTATCGCCGCTTACGAGGGCGAGATTCCGGGCGCGAGCCGCATTGAGTGCGGCAATTATCTGCTGCACGATCTGGCAGGCGCAAAGCAGCTTGCTGCGTCCATGATTCCCGTGCTCGAGGGCTGGAAAGAAGAAAATCTGATTTATGAAAAATAATGCTTGCATTTTCGGAAAACATGTGGTAAGATAATTTTACGACTGTTGGAGATATGTAAACATATCCGTGGAAAGAGGTGAAACAACATGAAACAGGGCATCCATCCCGACTACAAGCAGACCACGATCCGCTGTGCCTGCGGCAATGTCATTGAGACCGGCTCCACCAAGGAGAACATCGTCGTTGACGTTTGCTCCAAGTGCCACCCCTTCTTCACGGGTAAGCAGAAGCTGGTAGACACCGGCGGACGTGTTGATCGCTTCAAGAAGCGTTTCAATCTGGACAAGTAATGAGAAAAGCCATCGAAACGTGTTTTCGATGGCTTTTTCGTTATCTATACGCTGCCCGCTCGGGGCAAGAGGGTAGACACCTGCGGTTTCTACCCTCTTAACTCCCGTTTCCCTTTGTTTCTTAGCTTGGCGCAGACCAGAGACCGGCGAACGCTCCGAAATAGGGGAACGGCAGTCGGGTTACCCGTCTGTAGGGGCGCGCATTGCGCGTCCATTACTCGACCGATTCGCAGTTCTCGGATACCGTACTGCTACACAGGTGGTTTAGTCTGCGCAGGCGCGGCATATCTGTGCCGCGCAACTCGTTGGTCTGGTGGCTATGGACGGCGCCTGCGGGTTTAATTTGATAACAGATGTTACTGCAGGGTGCGCTGACTTACAACGATAGGGCATTTTCTATATAACAAAAAATCCGCCACGGTTTGCCGTGACGGAAAAATATTCACTTTTTCTATCTTTATATTACCGCAAATCGGACGGAAAATCAAGTCTTATACGGTTTTGCGTTTGGGTGTAATAAATATAGAGGACAATTTAACAGCAAGGAGGAATTTTCCATGCCGTTTACCAATCAAACAGAAGAAAAGCAGATCGAACGGGCGGTTCTGGTCGGTCTGTCGTGTCCGAGCTTCAACGCCGATCAGGATGCGGACGAGCGCACGATGGACGAGCTGCGCGCGCTGGCGGAGACTGCCGGTGCGGAGGCCGTTGCGATGACGCTGCAGCGCCGTCCGGCACCGGATGCCCGCACGTTTATCGGTGAGGGCAAGGCGGAAGAGGTCAAGCAGCTTGCCGAGATGAACGACGCAAGTTTGATCTTGTTCGACAACGAGCTGTCGCCGTCGCAGATGAGCAATCTGGAGGAATTGACCGGCCGCACGGTACTCGACCGCTCGGCGCTCATCCTCGATATTTTCGCGCAGCGTGCGCGCACCGGCGAGGGCAAGCTGCAGGTCGAGCTGGCGCAGTACCAGTACATCCTGCCGCGTCTGGCGGGCATGGGCAAGGCGATGAGCCGTCTCGGCGGCGGCATCGGCACGCGCGGACCCGGTGAGAGCAAGCTGGAGAGCGACCGCCGTCACATCCGCAGCCGCATCGACAAGCTGCGCCGTGATCTGGAGCAGGTGCGTCAGGTGCGCTCCGTGCAGCGCCGCCAGCGCAAAAAGGCCGAGCTGCCGCTGGTTGCCATTGTCGGCTACACGAACGCGGGCAAGTCCACACTGCTGAACACCCTGACCGGTGCGGGCATCGAGGCGAACGACCGTCTGTTCGATACACTCGACCCGACTACGCGCAAAAAGCGCATTTCGGACACGCAGGAAATCCTCCTGTCCGATACCGTAGGCTTTATTCGCAAGCTGCCGCATCATCTCGTATCGGCGTTCAAGGCCACGCTCGAGGAGCTGGCCTACGCCGATCTGCTGCTGCACGTTGTGGACGTTTCGGACGAAAACTGGCAGATTCATGCACAGACTGTGGATAAGGTTGTGGCACAGCTCGGCGCACAGGATATTCCACGTGTAATGGTGTATAACAAGGCGGATAAGTGCGACCCGGACGTCATTCCGTTCATTCGACCGGATGAGGGCGTGAAGATTTCCGCAAAGAGCGGCGAGGGCGTTGACGACCTGCTGACTGCCATCGAAAAGGCGCTCGGCAAGGGCAAGCATAAGGTGAAGCTGTGCATTCCGTACAGCGACGGCGCCGTGCTCGATATGCTGCACCGCGAAGCACAGATCGACTCGACCGACTATGCCGCGGAAGGCACGATTGTTGAGGCGGTTGTGGATGATAAGACCTACGGCAGAGTTTCGACATACATTATGGGTAATGAGTAATTACTAATTCCTAATTATTTAAGGATTTGCTGATGGAAAAAGATTACTTTGTGCCTTTCGCCAGCTACGGCGAGGACAAATTTGAAGAAAAACGCTCCAAGTTCACCGGACGGCTGTGGCATGTTGAAACCGCCGAGGAGGCGGTAGCGAAGATAAAGGAAATGCGCGAGACCTACTGGGACGCGACACACAACTGCTACGCCTACATTCTCCGTGAAGGCAATGTGATGCGCTACTCGGATGACGGAGAACCGCAGGGCACGGCAGGCATGCCGATCCTCGAGGTGCTGCGCCACGAGAACCTGACCGACTGCGTTTGCGTTGTCACGCGCTATTTCGGCGGTATTCTGCTCGGCACGGGCGGACTGGTCCGCGCGTACACACAGGGCGCGCAGGTGGCTGTCGCGGCGGCCGGTGTGCAGAGAATGAGCCTGTATACGGTGGCGCTCATCGCGTGCCCGTACAATCTGTACGAGATTATTCTGCACCTGCTGCCGGACCACGACTGCGCGGTCGAGGAGACCGACTACGGCGCGGATGTAACGCTGACCGTGACGCTGCCCGCCGGTCATGAGGACAAGCTCAATCAGGCGCTCGCCGAAGCCACGGCAGGGCAGGTTTACGCCGAGGTCATGGAGACCCGATTCATGGGTCGGCGTGTCAAGTAAATACCGACTTGCAAGGCTCACAAAATTCTGAAAAAATTTTTGTGAAAAAAAGAGGATTTTCAGATTTCGTTTCGTATAACTATTATGTGACGGATTCTCCGAGGCTGAGGAGGCGGTACATATGACCATTCGAGAGCAGAACGAACAGCGCGAGCACGCGGTGCTTGAGCCGTGGGCGACCTTTGCGGACAGCTCCGCAGGCAGGCTGCGCCCGATGGAGCCGTGTCCGTACCGCACCTGCTTTCAGCGCGACCGGGACCGCATTATCCACTCGAAGGCGTTCCGGCGGCTGGGCAACAAGACGCAGGTATTTATCTCGCCGGAGGGTGACCACTACCGTGCTCGGCTGACGCATACGCTCGAGGTCGCGCAGATTGCGCGGACAATCGCGCGGGCGCTCGGACTCAACGAGGATTTGACCGAAGCGATCGCACTCGGACATGATCTCGGGCACACGCCGTTCGGTCACGCCGGAGAGGCGGCGCTTGATGAGGCTTGTCCGTTCGGGTTTCGGCACAACGAGCAGAGTTTGCGCGTTGTGGATGTGCTCGAGGATTTGAACCTTACGCGCGAGGTGCGCAACGGCATTGTCTGCCATACCGGCAGGCGCAAGGCGAGTACGCCGGAAGGCCGCATTATCCACTTTGCCGACCGCATTGCCTACATCAACCATGATATTGATGACGCGGTACGCGCGGGCATTATCCGCGAGAGCGATATTCCGCAGCATTTGAGAAAACGCCTAGGTGGGACGCACGGCAAGCGCATTGATACGCTGGTGACGGCGATGATCGAGTACGGTCAGCGGTATCTGGAGATCGGCATGGACGAGCAGATGCACGAGGACATGATGGAGTTGCGGCAATTCATGTTCGATCATGTGTACCATGGCACGGCTGCACAGCGCGAGGAAAAACGCGCAAAATCCATGCTGCGCAGTTTGTACGAATATTTTATCGAGCATCCCGACGAGCTGCCGGACGATTACTTCGTGCTGCAGGCCCGGGGGGAGGCGCTCGAGCGGATCGCGTGCGACTATGTTGCAGGCATGACCGACCGCTACTCGATAGCGGTCTATAAGAATTTATTTATTCCGAAAAGCTGGAATAAGATTGAGGATTAACGAAAATGGGTATCATATATTCGTTTTCGTTCGATAAATAGGGAAGGAGGGGCACGAAATGCCGTTTGACCGTATATTTCTGGACGAGCTGTCCGCGCGGAACGACATTGTAGAGATCGTTTCGCAATATGTGCAGCTGAAAAAGAGCGGCGCGAACTATTTCGGTCTGTGCCCCTTCCACAACGAGAAAACCGGTTCGTTTTCGGTCTCGCCGGACAAGCAGATCTTTCACTGCTTCGGCTGCGGCGCAGGCGGCGGTGTCATTACCTTTATTATGAAGGCGGAAGGTCTGACCTTCCCGGATGCGGTACGCTATCTCGCCGAGCGGGCGGGCATGCAGATACCCGAACAGGGCGAAGCCGAGCGCAAAGCGGCGCGCCACAGAGAGCGTCTGTACGCGCTCTGCAGGGACGCCGGACGCTATTATTATGACACACTCTGGCGGCCGGAAAACCGAACCGCACAGCAGTATTTTATCAACCGAGGTCTGTCCCGAAGGACGATGAACCGTTTCGGACTCGGCTATGCACCGGATTCTTTCCACGCGCTCATCGACGCGATGACGGCCAAAGGCTACACGCGCGAGGAACTCATGGACGCCGGTCTGGTCAGCCGCAGCGAAAAGGGACATATTTACGACCGGTTCCGCAACCGTGTCATGTTCCCGATCATCGACGTGCGCGGCCATGTGATTGCATTCGGCGGCCGTGTGCTGGATGATTCCAAGCCGAAGTACCTGAATTCGCCGGAAACGCCGATCTTCCACAAGAGCCGCAATCTGTTTGCGCTCAACCTGTCAAAAAGCACGAAGAACGATTATTTTATCTTAGCCGAGGGCTATATGGATGTCATCGCGCTGCATCAGGCGGGATTTGATTCCGCGGTTGCATCGCTTGGCACCTCGCTGACCGAGGAGCAGGCGCGCATTATCGCGCGGCATACCGACCGCATTGTCATCTCGTATGACGCGGACGGAGCCGGTCAGGCGGCGGCACAGCGCGCGATCGACATCCTGAAAAAATGCGATCTGCAGGTCAAGGTGCTGCGTATTCCGGGGGCCAAGGACCCGGATGAATTCATCAAGGCACGCGGCGCGGATGCGTTCCGCAATCTGATTGAACGCAGTGAGGATCACAATGCGTTCCGCATTGAGCAGATTGCCGCAAAGTACGACCTTGAGGACGATGAAGCACGCGTACTGTTCCTCAGAGATGCAGCACGGATGCTCGCCGGCATCGAGAGTACCATTGAGCGCGAGGTCTACGCCGGACGTGCCGCCAAGATGGCAGGCGTGACCGCCGAAGCCATGAACGTTGAGGTTCGGCGCGAACTCGGCATTCAGCGCAAGCGGCGAAAGGCCGCCGAACGGCGTGAGATACGCTCTCCGGTCGGACTGGCGCAGCCGAAGGACAGGTCGCTGGCGTATACCGACATGAAATCCGCCAAGGCCGAGGAGAACGTGCTTAGACTTCTGTTCTCGGACCAGAAATTGATTGCCGTTGCCGAAAAGGACTTGCAGCCGGCGTGGTTTTCCGCACCGGTGCTGCGTAAGATATACGAGCGCGTGCTGGAGCTGAACCGAAACGACCAGATGGTCGATGTGCTGTCCTTTGAGGGATGGCTGGAGCCTAACGAAATGAGCCTGCTGTCCGCGATACTCGAACCCGGCATTCCGGCCGGAGAGCATCGAGGGGAACTGCAGGAATACATAAACACCATACGAATGCAGCGCGTCAAGGATGGAACCATTACGCAGGCGGGAGAGGACCCGTTGCTTACATTCGGACGCATCAAAAAACAAAACGCGGGAGGACAAACGATATGACGAAAGCAAACGCAAATGCAGCCGCAAACGCACAGGAGCAGCAGGCAGCACAGCAGCAGATCCTGCGCGACCTGCTCGCGCTTGGCAAGAAGAACGGCCGCCTGACGCTCAAGGAGATTTCGGATGCACTGAGCCATCTGGAGCTGTCGAGTGAGGACATCGACAAGGTGTACGAGACGCTCGAGACCATGGGCATCGAGGTCGAGACGAACGGTGTGCTGGAGAAGGTCATCGGTGACGATGACGACTCCTTTGAGCCGGAGGAAGTGGAAGAGGTTCCGGAGGAAGAACTGGTCGATACCTCTGCCATGGCTGAGACGTTCGCCATTGATGATCCGGTCCGCATGTATCTGAAGGAGATCGGCAAGGTCGATCTGCTGTCTCCTGAGGAGGAGGTAACGCTCGCAGAGCGCATGCAGAAGGGCAACGAGGCCGCAGAGCGTATCGCAAACGAAGGCGATGCCATTCCGGCGGAGGAGCGCGCACAGCTTGAGAAGGATATCAAGCTTGGCGACCGTGCAAAGAAGCGTCTGGCTGAGGCGAACCTGCGACTGGTTGTCTCTATCGCAAAGCGCTATGTCGGCCGCGGCATGCTGTTCCTCGATCTGATCCAGGAGGGCAACCTCGGTCTGATCAAGGCAGTTGAGAAGTTCGACAGCACCAAGGGCTTTAAGTTCTCTACCTACGCAACGTGGTGGATCCGTCAGGCGATCACCCGTGCGATTGCGGATCAGGCGCGTACGATCCGTATTCCGGTACACATGGTTGAGACTATCAACAAGGTTATCCGCGTTTCCCGCCAGCTGCTGCAGGAGCTGGGCCACGATCCCAGCCCGGAGGAGATCGCCAAGGAGATGAACATGCCGGTTGACCGTGTGCGCGACATCCTGAAGATCGCGCAGGAGCCGGTATCGCTCGAGACGCCGATCGGCGAGGAGGAGGATTCTCACCTCGGCGACTTCATCCCGGACGACGACGCGCCGGAACCGGCAGAGGCGGCCTCCTTCATGCTGCTCAAGGAGCAGCTCGTCGAGGTGCTCAAAACTCTGACGCCGCGAGAGGAAAAGGTTCTGCGCCTGCGCTTCGGCATCGAGGACGGTCATACCCGCACTCTTGAGGAAGTCGGCAAGGAATTCAACGTAACTCGTGAGCGTATCCGCCAGATCGAGGCAAAGGCGCTGCGTAAGCTGCGCCATCCGTCGCGCTCCAAGAAGCTGAAGGATTTTCTGAACTAAGCAAGATATCAAAAGCCGCTTACCATTGGTAAGCGGCTTTTTTATGGAAAATGAAACCGTTGCGCTAATTCTCCATTCTCAATTACTGCGATATTCGAGATACAGCAAAAATGCTTGACCGGCGGAGATGTGTCTATCGTGTTGTAAAACTGCGGCAGAATATTGCCTGAGATCGGCAGAACGGACAGCTGTGCAAAATGCCGTCACAGGCTTCCCTTTGTCAGATTATGCGAAGGGCGTTTTTTTCTTCCTTTGTGAAGTAGCACTAAAATTATATCATTTTATTTGTAAGAAATAAACAAAAGTGAGTGATTTTGCTGAAAATCTTTCAGAAATGCAAAAAACAAAGGAAAATTCGGATTTTTTATCAGAATGTGTGCGAAACGTACACTAAGTGGCCGCCGCTGTTATTCGACGGCGTTGTGAAAAATGCTACATGAAAATTGCACAAAAAACTGCTTGCATACCTGGTTTGTATGGTGTATAATAACGAAGAAGGGGAACGATCCAGCAAAGAGAGGATTGCTCCCGCGAAACAAAGCGCCCAGGAGTATAACGTGCCGGCAGGGCACGATGACAGGTTAGGGCAGGGGAGTGTAATATAAACTATGGCGAATTATCCGGTTAACAAGATCCGTAATGTATGTCTGATGGGTCACGGCGGCGACGGCAAGACCTCGCTGGTCGAGAGCCTGCTCAATATCGCCGGTGTAACCGACCGCGTTGGCAAGATCGTGGACGGCAACACGGTTTGTGACTTTGATCCCGAAGAGATCAAGCGCAAGTTTTCCATTTCCACGGCTGTAGCGCCGGTAGAGTGGAACGGCTGCAAGATCAATCTGCTCGATACCCCGGGTTTCTTTGATTTTGAAAGTGAAGTGCAGTGCGCACTGCGCGTTGCGGAGTCCGCGCTGATCGTCGCAACCGGCAAGTCCGGTCCGGGCGTCGGCACCGAAAAGGCATGGGCTCACTGTGAGGAGCACGCAATGCCGCGTATGTTCTACATCTCCAAGATCGACGAGGAAAACTCGGATTACTATAACTCTCTGCACAAGCTGCAGAAGCAGTTCGGCGTATCGGTAGCGCCGATCGTTGTCCCGATTTTTGAGGGCAACCGCGATACCGTCGGCATTGTGGACTGCGTTATCCGCAAGGCGTACCGCATGGAAGGCAACAAGCGTGTCGAGATCCCGATCCCGGACAACATGAAGGACCGTATCGACCAGCACCGTGCAGCACTGTGCGAGAACATCGCCGAGCTGTCTGAGGACCTGATGGAGCGTTACTTCGCAGGCGAGGAGTTCTCGGATGAAGAGCTGATCGCCGGTATCCGTCAGGGTGTGAAGGATCTGGTTCTCGCGCCGGTATTCTGCGGCACTGCTGCAACCGGTATCGGCTCCTACGCACTGCTCAAGGGCATTGCGGACTACATGCCGTCTCCCGATGAAAAGCCGGTCGAGATCTGCGAGGACGAAAAGGGCGAGCTGATTGAGATCAACTGCACCCCGAACGGCTCTACCTGCGCATTTGTATTTAAGACGGTCGCTGACCAGTACGGCCGCTTCTCCTACTTTAAGGTTATGTCCGGCGAGGTCAAGCAGGATATGACGCTGGTCAACAAGCGTGCCGATGCAAACGAGAAGATGGGCCACATCTTCAACGTATGCGGCAAAAAGACGACCGAGGTTCCGGTTATCGGCTGCGGCGACATCGGCGCGGTTTCCAAGCTGGTTACCACCAAGACCGGCGATACGCTTTCGATGAGCGTTCGCAAGGTTGAGCTTGAGCCGATCGAGATTGCGCCGCCGTGCTACACGCAGGCCATCGCGCCTAAGGTAAAGGGCGTTGAGGAGAAGATCTCCACCGGTCTTGCTCGTCTGCATGATGAGGATCCGTCCTTCGATACCGAGTTCAACGCGGAAACCAAGCAGCACCTTATCTCCGGCGCGGGCGACATCCATCTGGATGTGCTGTGCTCCAAGCTGAAGGATAAGTTTGGCGTAGAGGTTACGCTGACCGACCCGATCGTTCCGTACCGCGAGAAGATCCGCAAGGCTGTTACGGTAGAAGGCAAGCATAAGAAGCAGTCCGGCGGCCATGGTCAGTACGGCCACGTTAAGATGGAATTTGCACCGTATGCCGAGGGCGATTACCTGTTCCAGGAGAAGATTTTCGGCGGTTCCGTGCCGAAGAACTTCCATCCGGCAGTCGATAAGGGCATCCGCGAGGCGATGGAGCACGGCGTTCTGGCCGGCTACCCGATGGTTGGCCTGCGTGCAACCCTGCTCGACGGCTCCTACCACGATGTAGACTCCAACGAGCTGTCCTTCAAGATGGCAGCACGTCTGGCATACAAGGCTGGTATCCCGCAGGCAAATCCGGTACTGCTTGAGCCGATATGCTCGCTCAAGGTCGTTATCCCGGATTCCTACATGGGCGATGTTATCGGCGATCTGAACAAGCGCCGCGGCCGCATCATGGGCATGAATCCGCTCGACGGCGGCAAGCAGGAGATCGTAGCCGAGTGCCCGATGGCAGAGCTTGGCGATTACGCGATCAAGCTGCGCTCCATGACGCAGGGCAGAGGCTCGTTTGTTTCCCAGTTCGAGCGTTACGATGAGGCACCGGTTCCGGTACAGGAAAAGGTTATCGCAGCGAATAAGGCTCGTCTGGAGGCACTGAACAAGGAATAACATTCCCTGCATTTTGTGAAATTGAAACCGGCTGCGTGAGCGGCCGGTTTTTCTTTGCTTAACCGGTTAGGAATGGGTGTTTGACGCTTGCGAAGCGAACGAAACTTGCCTACCCGGCAGGGGCACAAGAGGGTAGACACCTGCGTTTTCCACCCTCTGATTTTCACCCCTTTCCCTTAGAGGGCATAGCGAAAATCAGAGAGCGGCAACCGCTTCGAAATAGGGGGAACGTCAGAGGATTTTTTCTATCGTAGGGGAGCACAGTGTGCTCCCATTTCTTTACCTCTACGCAGTGCCAGATACTTTGCTGTTACACAGGCGGCTTCATCTCCGCAGGCGCGGCACAAAGTGAATGCCCGAAGGGCAAGAGAAGGTTCCCAGGGGATAACAGTGTTGCGCAACTCGATTGCGTGTTGTTATGGATGGCATCTGCGAATATATCTGTATGAATACGCTTTATCTGATATTCTCTCCACTCGCTACTCTCTGAAAAACGCCTGCTTCCTCACTCATAACTCCTATCTTGCAGAAACTGAAGATTTCTCCTATAATGAGATTTGAAGGGGGGAGCTGCCCATGAAGAACGAACGAATGCGCTATATCTCGATAACGGCGGCTATCCTGCTGGTTTTTGTGCTGCTGATGCTGCTGTTTTCCAACCGATCGGGCGATTTCAGCGCAATGGAAGCGCAGAACGGCGTACTGGATGCAACATCAGCGGACTTTTCGTCGGCGGTATATGAGATAGACGGTGAATGGACGTTCTATCCTGAGGTGCTCGGCAGCGGCGCAGAGCTGGACGCTGCCCAACCGGGAGAACGCAATGAATCCATTCCATACGGCTCATACCGGCTGAAAATACACGCGCAGCCGAAACAATACCTGACACTCGGCGGCTACTCATTCGATTACAGCACGCGCGTGCTGGTAAACGGCAGTGAAGTGCTCGAAATCGGCAAGGTGGGGGCGTCTGCGGTGGAGTCTGAGCCGCGCATCGACTATATGCTCATACCGATTTACACCGGCGAGGATGGCACGGTCGAGGTGGTCTGCCAGTACGCGAATTTCGTGCACCGCGAAGGCGGCGGTCTGACGCAGATGCATCTGTCCACCGCGGAGAACATCGACCGCATGCGCCGAAGCCGGAATCTGTATTCACTGGTGCTTGGCGGTTCGCTGTGCCTGTTCGGCATGTATTTTCTGCTGTTTGCGGTCTTTCAGGGCGAGAGCAAGTATGTTTTCCTCGCGGTCATCTGCGCGCTGCTCGGTCTGCGCGACCAGAATTTCTATGTGCTGCATCTGCTGCCTGCAAACTACAACTGGGCAGTCGCATATCGGTTTCTGGTGCTGATGATTACGCTGCAGCCGTGTTTTCTGCTGCTTTTGCTGCAAAGCCTGTACGAAAAACTGGCGAAGCCAATCGTTGTGCGGTGCTATGCGGCGCTGTATGCCGTGCTGGCGGCGGCGCATTTTATCCTGCCGACGCAGGATATCGCACCGCTGAGTAAAATCGGGTACTATCTCTCGATGCCGTTTTTCCTGTATCTGGTTGTACAGCTGATTCGGCGGTTCTGGCGTATCCGGCGGTTTGAATGGGACGATGTGCTTGTTCTGCTCGGCTATCTGCTGCTGTTCGGCTCGAACGTGTACGAGGCGGTATTTGGCCGCATCGTGACGACCATCACGCGCCACGGAGCAGCGCCGCCGTATCTGCTGGTGTTCGTGTTCCTGATTGCGGGAGCCATCAGCCTGAAGATCAACCGCCGGGAACAGGAGCTGTCCGAGAGCCGCCATCAGCGCGAAGTGCTGACCCAGCTCAACCGGCTGAAAAGCGAATTTCTGCACCAGATGGCGCATGAACTGAAAACGCCGCTCACGGTCATGAGCGGATACGCGCAGCTGACCGACTGGCAGCTTGGCACCGGAGCGGTCAGCGCGGACGCGCATGAACACATGCAGACCATTTCGTCCGAGGCGCAGCGGCTTTCTGCGCTCGTATCGCGGCTGATCGATCTCGCCAACGGCGGTTCACCCGATATTGAGATGGGCGTCATTGACGCGGCGCAGCTGCTGTCCGGTGCGGCGGATGTATGCCGTCCCATGCTGGAAAAAAAGCACAACCGGCTGGAAAGCGACAGCGGAGACGGCATTGTGCTCTGGGGCAATCCGGAAATGCTGCTGCAGGTGCTCATCAACCTGACGGTCAATGCCAACCGTCACACGGAGAACGGCGTGATTGCCTACCGCATTACGGACGAGGGCGAGCGGGTGTGCCTGCGCGTGAGCGACACCGGCAGCGGCATTGCACCCGACCTGCTGCCGCATATCTTTGAGAAGGGCTGCAGCGGCGATGGAGGCAGCGGTATCGGCCTGACGATCTGCGCGGACGCGATGAAGATTCACCACGGCTTGCTCGAGGTGGAGCACACCGATGCAGACGGCACGGTGTTCCGGCTCGAACTGCCGAAAAAGCCGCTCAAAACACAAGGAGAGAACGAGTGTGGAAGATAAACTGATTTTGCTGGTGGAGGACAACCCGCACATCATGGCGATCAACGACGCGGCACTGCACATGCGCGGTTACCGCACCCTGCAGGCGGAAACTGCACACAAGTGCCGGGAGCTGCTGTGCTTTCACGCGGTGGACTTGATCGTGCTGGATATTCTTCTGCCGGACGGCGACGGTGTGGCGCTGTGCCGCGAGATCAAGCAGGAATATGACGTGCCGATCCTGTTCCTGACCGCTATGGGCGAAAACGAGGATATTGTCAAGGGACTGACCGCAGGCGGAGACGATTATCTGACAAAGCCGTATGATCTGGAGGTGTTCATGGCCCGCGTGGAAGCGCGTCTGCGTGCGGCGCACCCGAAGGAACGCGCAGTACGGCTTGGCCCGCTGCGGATGAATCTGCTGAGCGGACGCGCGTACATCGGAGAGACCGACCTGAATCTGACGCAGAAGGAGTTTGCGGCGCTGCTGTATCTGGCGCGGCACCCGAACCGCAGCGTCAGCGCGCAGGAGCTGTACGAGGCGGTCTGGCAGCAGCCGATGGGAGCCGACCCGCATGCCGTGCGCATGACGATCTCACGGCTTAAGCAGAAGCTCGGCGGAGAGGATGCGAGGGTCACGGTCAATTCGTACCGCAGCAGCGGCTATCGGCTCGAGGAGCAATAATTGAACAGCGGACGGCGAAGGTAACAAATTTGATACCTTCGCCGTCCGCTGTCTTTTTGCCCTTATACTGAAAGTAGGGTGAAATACCTGTATCCTCGGACGGTGCTCCGCAGTAAAGCAAGGGGAAAGCCGTGGAAACCGTTTATTTCATAAGGCAAGGAGGAAGAAAAATGAAAAAACGAATTTGTAGTTTGCTGCTGATATGCAGTATGCTGGCAGGTCTGCTGCCGCAGATCGTGCTGCCGCAGGCGGCGGCAGCGGATACTGCAGCAGCAAAAGACGGCTTTGGTCTGCCCACGGAAGAAAAAACGGGCATAACAGACACAGCCACACTTCGTAATAACCCATACGGCACGCTGGGATGGGTTCCGCTGTTCCAGAACCACGAGCTGGTTGTAGCCGGTGTGGACTCGGATGAGTTCCAGACGACATACGAGGGTGCAGTCAACGGCAAGGGTGGACAGATGTCCACATTCCGGTGGAGCAACTCGACCGATGTCGGCAATGCCGAGCGTATTGCGACTGTGGCGTTTGATCCGAACGGCACCGGCAAGGATGAATACATTGCGAATCTGGTATTTGATAAAAGTTCGGCACGGCTTCACCTGTATGTGACGAACAAGGATCGCAGAGTATCGAAGGTTGTCCAGATTGGTGATGGAAACGACAGTGAATACATCAAGAAACTGAAATTCTACCAGACCCGCGCTATGCTGTGTCTGACCGCGGGCGACTTTGACGGCGACGGCAAGGACACCCTGATGGTCTACACGCCGGGCAACAACGAGGATACGGCTACTGTAGACAGCATTAAGGAGTATACGTTCAGCGGCGACACACTGACTGACAAGGGTCGAGTAATCAACCTCGGTGACGTCATTGACGGCGGCCGAAACGCGCTGAAGGCAATGCTGTACCACGACGGCAACGGCGATAACGAGCTGCGCGCGCATCTGAGCGTTGATATGGAAGTCGGCGACGTGGATATGGACGGTATCGACGAGCTGGCAATGACGGTCAACGTCAACGACCTGAAGGAGAAATCGTATGACGGTCATACCGACTACGAGAAATCCTATCTGACGGTTTACGATTACAACAACAATAAAAGCTGGAAGCAGCTGATGAACAAGAAACTGCTGAACAGCAATGACGGTCCAAGCGGCCGTGCCCGTTTTGCAGGCGTAACCATCGGTTATGTCAGCAATGCGCCGAGCGGCAGTATGCCGCCGGAAGTCGTTGCGGTTGGCTACTACGATAAGAAGGATAATTATCAGGACTGCGACTTTAACAAGAGCAAGCTGCTGGCATACAGCTATCAGTACAGCACGAAAGATAATTCGTGGACAGAGAAATGCAAGGCGACAGAAGTTGTCACCAACGGCTTTACCAATACCGGCACCAAGGGTGACGATGTGCAGAATCCGATCGCGGTAGCGGCTGTTGCAGCGGACGGCGTGAACACCAAGGAATATCTGTTCATTTCCGGCAGTATGTATCAGATTGGCACGGTGGACGGCAATCAGCGGCTGTCTATCCTGAACGGCTCGGATAAGGGCCATGACCGCTGGCTGGGCGGCCGTCTCATCAACAACAGCGGTATTCTGGACTATGCCGTCGGCAATTTTGACGGCAACAAGCAGGGCATGGAACAGGTATACTACGTTGAGTACCGCAAGCAGGAGACCTTCGACAAGCAGTTTTTGAAGATTGGTCAGCTTTACAAAGGCTCGACTGGCAGCACGTTCACGCGCTGGGAGGATGATTGGACATACTATGACAAGAGCAACTGCAATCTGGCGCTTACAACGGCAGATGTGAACAACGATGCCATGCTCGCGAAGATCCAAAGCGTCAGCACCGGCTACACCGACCCGAAGGTAATGGCGATTCTGGAGGCGTCGCCGCATTTTGCGGAGGTGAATGACGGCGATATCGGAAACTCGCAGACCGGAATCGGATACAGTAAGGATCATAGTGAAACAGTAACGGCATCCGGTTCGTTTGGTTTTGATATCATGGCGGGCTTTGAATATGTTGCACCGCTGATTGAGACCGGCGGCGGTGTTGAATTTAATACCAGTCATACATTTACTGTTGGTGCAACAAAATCTACAAGCAAGGAAATAACGGTCGAGTATTGTAATGATACGAACGACAATATGGTGCTCATGTATGCAACACCGATGACATATTACGAGTATCAGGTGAAGTATCCGGATGGCACAAAGAAGGGCAATTCGCCGAAGCTGACCAGTTCTATGACGCTGGCGGTTCCGGGTAATCCTTCGATGAACATGGTTTCGGTAGATACTTATAATAAGGCTGCTTCGGCGTACGAGGGTATGCAGCAGATTGGCAGCAACCTGCATCTGGGCACGTCCGGTCAGCCGAATACGTATCGTTCCAGTCTGCCGAGCGGTTCACATTCGGAGCAATCCGGTAAAGTTGGTCATTACAAAGATTCGGGTACACAGCTGCAGAGTTTTACGACTGCAACCAGCAGCGGCGTAAACTTTGAGTACACCTATGAGGGTTCGGTGCAGATGTATGGTGTAGTTGGCGGCTTCAAGGCTGGCGGCGGCTATCACTGGGGAGCAAGCGCCGGAACCGAAAGGGTAAACACAAATACGATTACCAAACTGGGCGCTGTTACCGGCGGCGGCGATTCGCGCTATAACTTTGACTGGAGCTTCGGCACATGGACGGTACCGTTCAACGGCGATGAAGTACCGGTATTGGGCTATGTTGTCAGCAATGTGACGGCACCGCCGTCTCCGGCGCAGGATCTGTCGCTGAGCGAGCAGACCACCAACAGCATGGTGCTGTCGTGGGAATCCGGCGACCGTCCGGCAGAGTATTACAAGATTTACCGCTATCTTAAAGATAATAAGGAAGAACCGTTCGTATTGATTGATACTGTGGATGCGGCTGAATCTTCGAGTGGTCAGTATGAGTACACGCTGAAGGATCTTGCACCTAATGCGAAGTATCAGTATGCGATTACCTCGGGATATTACACCAGTCAGGAAGAATCGGTTGAAAGCGAGATTATTGCCGGTACAACTCTGGCAAATGATAAGAGCCGTCCGAACATCAACGGACCGGATAACGCAACCGTTCAGATGAACGGCTCGGCGACCTTCGAAGTACTGGCTTCTGTACCTGCTGAGTACAGCAGCACGAGATACCAGTGGCAGCAGCGTCTGCCGGGAAAAAAGTGGGGCAATATTGCAGGGGCAGCTAAGGACAGCTATACTGTAAAATCGGTAACGAGTGACCTGAACGGTGCAATGTACCGCTGCGTGGTAACATGTTATGACGGTGCAAGAACGCCGATTTCGTTCTACAGTGATGCGGCAACGCTGACGGTTGGTACACCGCAGGCAACCGCCGGTTTGACGGTATCCGGTACTTCGGAGGGCAAGGGCACTCAGGATACCCCGTATATCGGTCAGAGCAATTTCAACACGGTTAAAACCACGACAGAATCCGTACAGACAACCGTTCCGTGCACCGTAGAAGTCGATGGCATGACGCTGAATGTTTACAAGGTAAACGATCAAGCGGGTACGATACTGGGATATGTCGGCATCGGTGAAAAGTCGGATGATTCGATATCGACCGTATACTACGCCGTAACAAAGAATGGCGAGACGTATACCGCAGGTGAGAAACTCACCATGAATACCACCTATCAGTGGAAAAACGGTGAGACGGCAGTAACGGTGCCGAGCACAATTACGCCGGAAACCGTGGTGATAGACAAAAACGAAAACGAAAACGCAAAAGCAAAAGCGTTCACGCTGAATAGTACAACGTATGTACCGACAGCCGCGGAATACGACGAAAGCAAGTACCGGAACGGCGAGCAGTACCTGATTCACGGTGAGGATACCATGACGGAGAACGGAGTTGAAGTTCCGCGCTATATCCTCAGCAAGATGGATAAGACGACCAGTGGTGTAGAAAGTACCGCAGAGGATACCTATACCGTCAAGTATTATCAGCTGCTGAAGAAGGCAGAGAACAGCTATGAACTGACCGAGCTGACCTGCACACAGCAGACGACCTTGGGCAGTTATACGGATCCTTCGTTCACACTGGTAACAAAGGAAACTACGGTTGAAAATAAGGTTACTACCTCTACGCCGGGTTCCGGTACGGCGCTGACCCTGATGACGAAAACGGCGGAACAGAACGGCGCTGCACTCGGTAATGTGGAGTACACGCTGACGATTACGAACACGTCGGACGGCACGGTCAGCACGATTGTCGGCAGAACAAACAGCAGCGGCACGGACAGCAAAACGTGGACCGCACCGACAGCCGGTCTGTATGCCATCACGACCACCGCGACCGGCGGCTTGACAAGTGATACGGTATATTATCTGGCAGGCGTGCAGAGCGTAAAGGACGGCGAGACCAGCACAACGGAGACCGTTTACACGCTTAAAAGCACTGTTGGCAACGAAAACAAGATTACGAGCGTATACGGTACGCCGATTGCTCTGACCGTGCAGCAGCAGACCGTAATGAAAAACGGAAACAATGTTACCGCAGGCAGCAAAACAGAGGTTACGGGAATCACCTACACCTGGCGTCAGTCCGGTCAGAGTGAGAGTCCGGAAACGGCTATCACCGGCAGCACTTTCCGACCGGCGAAGGCGGGAACCTATATTCTTATGGCATATCAGGATTACAGTGATACTTCCAAGCGCACCAAGCTGGCGTCCACGACCATTACAGTAAAGCGCAAGCCGCTGGAGCTGTATGTTACCTGGGATAAGGATAACGACACTCACACTTCGACCGAAGCGCCGGACAACAAGAGCGCATTGGTGGTCAAGGCGGATGCTCTGGAGTCGGGTGACGCTCTGCCGTCGGCAATTACAGCCGCATGTGCGCTGTATGATGACGATGGCAAACGAAAGAACGTCAGCGGCCGCTTTGAGGTAACGATTGCGGTCAACGGTGAGGACAAGGTTGTGAAGTCGCTGCTCGAGAAGTACGAGCTGAATCTGACCAAGCGCATGCTGGTTGTCCAGCAGGACACCCTGAGCGTAACCTATCACGCCGGTGAAGGCGGCTCACTCAGTGCAAGCTACAAAAGCGGTGACCTCGACCAGAAGTTTGAAAGCGGTAAGAACATCGCTAAGAACACCAAGCTGATGTTTGATGCCAAGAGCAACGACGGTTTCCTTGTAAAGGAATGGAAGGTCAACGGTCAGTCCATTACCGGTAATACAAAGTACAAGGTGACGGAGATTCTGTCGAACGGCAAAAAGGTCGGCGAACGACTGACGGTAGCGGCGCTGACGGAAAAGCTGGACGTAGAAGTAGCCTTCAGCAGTGATTCGCACACGATTATCTTCAGCAGCGGCCAAGGCGGTGAGCTGACCGCAGCACTGAAGGACGGCGGTGCAGTCACGACCGGACAGAAGATTGCGGAAGGCGCAAATGTGACGTTCACAGCTGCGCCGAACACCGGTATGTCGGTAGCACGCTGGATGGTGGACGACAAGCTGTATTGCTGGCCGGGTACGACCGATTTGTACCGTGAGAAAACGCTGACGCTGGAGAACATCGAAAAGGATCACACGGTCAGCGTATCGTTCAGCAACGCCAAGACCCATCAGGTGACCTTCACCTACGTGAACGAATCCGGTACGGCGATCGGTGAGCAGCAGACCTCTGCGAAGCTGGCGGACGGAACGGAGGCAGACCTTAATGCCATTCCGGACGGCGCGGCAGTGACCTTTGCGCTGGAAAATCTGAACGATAACTACACGGTCAAGGAGTGGCAGGTAGACGGCAAGGCGGCAGTCGGTTCGGGTGCAAAAACCAGCTTTACGCTGCGCAATATCACGCAGGATCACACGGTCAAGATCGTGATCAGTGCAGCACAGGCGGCAAAGATCACCTTCAAGGCAGTGGACGCAGACGGCGAGGATATCACGGACACGAATATCGCGTCTGTCACCGCGAAAATCGGCAGCACGACGATCAGCAGCGGCGATACGGTTCCGGCGTACACCGAAGTGACCTTCACAGCTGCGGTAGGCGAGGACTACTACGTTTCCGGCTGGAAGAACGCAGCGCAGGACGCACAGGACGCCAACAAGGCGGTTCTGACCGGCTGGAACACCGATACGGCAGTTGAAGTAACGGTGCTGGAGAAGCCGACTGTCACTGTAAATGCGGCAGAAAACGGCACAATTACCGTTAAGGGCACGCGTCTGAACGAAGTAACGCTCACGAAGGATAGTCTGGATACGCATGTTGACCATGACAGCACGATCACGGTCAAGGCAGAGCCGGCAGTCGGCTACTACGTCAAGAGCATTACGGTTGGCGGTCAGAAGTTCGACTACGATGCGCAGAGCAGCTATAAGCCGGGTGCACGTGAGGAAACCATTGAGAACATCACGGCAGACACCACGGTAACGGCAGCGTTCGGCAAAAAGCCAATCATCGTATTCTCCGGCACGTATGCCGATGTTACTGCGCAGGATATTTCGCTGACAAGCGGCGGCTATGTGGAAAAATATCTGAATCCGCTGAAGCTGCTGGCAACGCCGGATTTCGGCTACGAGCTGACCGCATGGACGGTGAACGGCAATGCAATCGCAAGCGGGATTGAGCAGAAGCCGGAGGAGAAGCAGCTTTACAAGCTGAACGGTCCGATTACTGCAGATCAGACCATCGTTGTAACCGCAACCGAAATTCCACAGTACAACTTCATCCTGTCCGTTGATTCGCTCGGTGACGAGGGTGACGGCGGTACAGTTTCCGCAAAAATCACCCGCAAGGGTATGAGCGCATACGAACAGGAGAACCTCGAAGCAGGCACGCACCGCTTCTACCGCGACTCGGGTATCAAGATCACGGCGGTGCCGAGCGCAGGCTACCGCGTACAGGACTGGACCATCAACGGCCAGACCACGGCGGATACCGCAACGCGCAAGACACTGGGCAACCTGCAGGATGAAACGACGGTTCAGGTCCGCTTTGTCAAGCTGGTGACCGGCATCACCTTCGGTCCGACGAACGAGAACAGCGAAGGCGGCTACTTGAGTGAAGCCATTGCGAACGGCGAGTCTATCCTCAAGGATGCGGCTACCGGTGCGAATATTGCGGCAAGCGTGCCGATCCAGTTTACGGCAGAAGTAAAGCCGGGTTACGAAATCGAAGGCTGGTACGTTAACAATGTGCGTGACGAGGAAGCAGGCAATTCGGAAACCTATAGCTATCCGAATACGACCAGTGCAAGCTCGATTTACATTGCACCGAAGTTCCGGCAGGTTGAGTATGACATCACCACAGGCGATAACGTCACCGTAAACGGACAGAACCGCACAACCGCACGCGGCGGCGAGTCGCTCACCTTTACGGCAGTACCGCCGGCAGGTCAGAATGTGACCGGCTGGGCGGTAAACGGCGAGGCTGTACAGGGCAGCGGCAATACGCTGACTTGGACGGTCGAGAACGGCTGTCTCACGAAGCCGAACGTAACGGCATATCATGTTGAAGCACAGTTCAGCGCAGGCGAGTACGAAGTAACGTACAGCCAGCCGGCAAACGGCAAACTAACGGCTTCCGTTGAGAGCGGCACACAGGTCAACGGCGGCACTAAGGTTGCCTTCACTGCAGAACCCGATGAGGGTTACGAGATTGACGAGTGGACGGTAAACGGTCAGACCGTTGCGAACAGCAGCAGCACCTACACCCTGAACGTAACCGAAAACAGCACGGTTGCAGTCACCTTCAAGGCAATGGTTCCGGTCAGCGCCGTGCCGAACGGCCGAAACGGCAGTATCGCCATCACCGCAAACGGCAAGACGATCACGGACGGCTATGTTTCCTCCGGTTCGGACGTAACCTTCACCATAACGCCGGAGAACACGGACGATATGGTGCAGACATGGCAGGTGAACGGCTCGACAGTCGCTGAGATGACCGATACGGCGGATGCACCGCTCAGTTACACCGTGCAGAATGTAACCGCAGATACCAAGGTTTCCGCAACGCTGATTGAGCGCCCGACATACACTATTACGGTAACAAGTGAGGGCAGCGGCACGGCTTCGGCAGAACCGGCAAGCGTCAAGCGCGGCGGCAGCACGACCGTTACGGCAGTGCCGAGCAGCAATAGCTACTATCTCAAGGAATGGTCGGTTAACGGCGGTGCTGCACAGGCTGCCTCCGGCAATACGCTGGCTCTGACGGAAATTCGCAGAAATACCACAGTCAAGGCCGTATTTGACGGCGCGATCAACTACGATGTAACCCTGGATGTTCAGAGTGCAGATACCGGCACAACGGTTGCTGCAGCGGCGAACGGCAGATCCATCAACCCGGGCAAAACAAGTCCGGTAAGCGTGGTACAGGGCAGCAAGCTGGTATTTACCGCAGCGCCTGCTATGGAAAGCGCGGACAAAAACAAGCAGATGGTTGCAAAGTGGACGGTCAACGGCAATGTTCAGGATAACATCACCAATGTGCTGACCATTCCGAGCCTGACAGGCAAGACCAATGTCAAGGTCGAGTTTGTACCGTACGAAGGCTTTGTGATTCCGGCAAGTGACACGAACTGGACGGTTTCCGTCGTCAAGCGCACACCGGAGGACACTAAGCCGGCAACCGAAATCCGCAAGAACGGCACGGTCACCTTTACGATGACGCCGGTTGGCAAGCGCCTGTTCCGTAAGCTGATAATCGGCGGCGTGGACTGCATGAAGCTGCCGATCGACGGCAATGTCACCGCTGTCAAGAACGGCGCGGCGTACACGATCACGGTCAAGGATGTGACGAGTGATATCACGGTTGACGCGGAAGCGGTTGAGTATCAGGTAGCAAGCAGCACGCTTTCCGATGTTCCGACTGCACTGAAGGGTACGTTCGACTCGCTCGACAAGCTGAAATCCGCACTCCGTTCCAAGGTGAACAGCGCAGTCACCGAAGCGAACACTGCTTATCTGGATATCGTTCTGCAGTACAAGAGCAGTACGGGTTGGGTAACGGTTACGAATCCTGCCGACTTCCCGGAGGGCGGCATTGACGTCAAGGTGCTGTACAGCACGCTTTCGGCAACCAATGCGCCGAACAGCAGCTATAACTTCTCGGTCGTTCATATGTTTACGACTGATATGAGCGGCAAGACGGTTGGCGATACGGAAACGCTCACGCCGACCAAGCTCGACGATGGAATTACGTTCCATGTTTCCAGCCTGTCTCCGTTTGCCATCGGCTGGTACAAGAGCACCGCACCGTCCGGCGGTGGCGGTGGTGGTGGCGGAGCCGTTGCCCCGACCACCTACGATGTTGTGATCCCGTCCGCACTGGCGAATACCGTTAAAGCGGATAAGACCAAGGCGGCCGCAGGCGACACCGTAACGCTGACTGCGGCCGGAGAAGGTACGCTGACTGTCACGGACGCAAACGGCAAGGCGGTTGCCCTGACCGACCTCGGCAGCGGCAAATACACCTTTAAGATGCCGTCGGCTAAGGTCAACGTGGGCTTCAAGACCACCGCAGATCAGCCGTGCGACGGCGGCAAGGATTGTCCGTCCGCACCGTTTACGGATGTAGATACTGCAAAGTGGTATCATCTGTCCGTTGATTATGTGCTCACGCACAAAATGATGAACGGCGTATCGAGCCGTGCATTTGCACCGAATGCCAACCTGACACGCGGTATGCTCGTGCAGATCCTGTATAACCTGGAAGGCAAGCCGAAGGGCACAGCGGCGAACTTCTCGGATGTGCAGGCTGACGCATGGTATGCCGAAGCAGTCGGCTGGGCAGCGACCAATAAGGTCGTAACCGGCTATGCAGACGGTACCTTCCGACCGAATGCCGCCGTCACCCGCGAGCAGGCGGCAGCGATCCTGTATCGCTACGCCCAGAGCAAGGATATCGACGTAAGCGTGGGTGAGAATACCAATATTCTCAGCTATGTGGATGTTCAGCAGGCCAGTGAGTACGCGATTCCGGCTCTGCAGTGGGCAGTCGGCGCAGGTGTGCTGAACGGTAAGAATGGCGGCCGTCTGGCACCGGCCGGCACCGCCACCCGTGCCGAGATCGCAGCAATCATGCAGCGCTGGTGCGAAAACATCATCAAGTAACGGCAGACAAAACAGCAGGACAGAGAAAAGGGCTGACCCGACGGGTCAGCCCTTTATGTTGGTACATTTTGGGAATAATTAGTGGTTAAGAATTAGGAATTGGCGCAGTGGGAGGGAATGACGCGCCGTACTGGAAAACGAGTTGCGCGGCACGGTCATGCCGCGCCTGCGGAGAGCAAACCGTCTGTGTAGCAGTACGGTATCCGACGCTGCGTATAGGTAAAGAAATGGGCGGACACATAGGTCCGCTCCTACGGAAATGTAACCCGACTGCCGCGTCCTTGTGCTTACGCAGTCTACCATCTGCACCCAAGTCCTCTACAAAGGAAAGGTAGGAGTTCAAAGAGGAAGGGAAACCTTGGTGTCCCTTCCTCTTTGCTCTCTGCGGCGAGTGCCGCTATTTACTCCTCCAGCATCGCTGCGCCCACCAGACCTGCGTCATTGCCGAGCGACGCACAGACGATCTCGGTATTTCGGTCCTCGCCGCGGAAGGTCTGCGGGAAAGTGAGCATGCGCAGCGGCTCAAGCAGCTTTTCGCCGTAGCCCGCCAGTCCGCCGCCGAGCACAATACTCTCCGGCTGGAACAGGTTGACAAAGCTCGCCAGACCGTTCGCCAGATTGCCGCAGTATTCGTCGAACAGCTCCTGCGCGAGCGCGTCACCCGCGTCTACCGCATCGCAGATCTGCTTGGCGTTCAGCTGCCCCTTGTGTACGGCAAGCACGCTCTTTCGTCCGTCCTCGAGCGCACGCTCGGCAAACCGCACAAGCGAAGCCGCTGAGCAGTACGCCTCCAGACAGCCGCGCCGTCCGCAGTTGCACGGCTCGCCGTCCTTCTTGATGACCATGTGCCCGATTTCACCGGCAATGCCGTTGCAGCCGGTGTACAGCTGGCCGTTAATGATGATGCCGCCGCCAACGCCGGTGCCGAGCGTTACCATCAGCATGTTGCGCGTGCCCTTGGCCGCACCGGCAGTCGCTTCGCCGAGCGCGGCGCAGTTGGCGTCGTTATCCAGATGCACCGAACAGCCGAACTCCGGCAAAAACGCATCCGCAAAGCTGACGTTATTCAGTCCCAGATTGGTGCCGAACCGCAGAGTGCAAGTCGCCTTGTCAAACGAGCCGGGCACACCGATGCCGATCGTCGTTACGTCCTCTACCGCGCAGCCATGCGCCCTGCACAGCGAGAGCGCCAGCGCTTTCATATCCGCTTTCAGGCCGGCTGCGTTGCCGGTCTGGGTCGGAAGGCTGTCCCTCAGCAGCAGCGTGCCATCCTCGGCGCAGAGCGCCGCCTTAACGGTCGTGCCGCCCAGATCAATACCGATTCTCATCGCAAATCCTCCTTATTCGTCGAACAGATACAGGCCGCGGCCCTTGAAATAGGTATCCAGTCGCTCCACACTGCTGTTGATGATCAGCTCCTCCGGGAAACCGATCTCCTCGAGCATCTCCAGTGCGCCTTCCACATGACCGACACGGTAGCAGATATGGCTGTCGCTGTCCACCGAGATAGGCACCTCATACTTCATGCACAGGCGGGCGATGTCCATGCAGTTGTCATGGCTGCCCTTACGGATGGACAGAGATGCGTTGTTGATCTCGACAATCTTGCCGTGGTCGTTGCAGCGGCTGATGATGTACTCGTGATCGAACGGAAAGTTGGAGTTGCCGAGGTGGCCGAACGCGTTGACATACGGGTTGTACAGGATGGCCTCGAGCGCCGCCGTGTGCACACTGCTGTCCACCGGCGGGAACATGCACTCGTGGAAGGAGGCAAGCGCAAACTCAATGGGCTTGAGACTCTTGTTGGAAATGACGTTGATGCCGCCTGCCGGAGCGGTGATGTCGAATTCGATGCCGCGAATGACCGTTACCTTGCCGATCTTGCGCGGGATAAGGTCCAGGTTGGAGAAATGCCACTCGTGCGGGCCGTCCGGATTGGTGGGGCCGTGGTTGGTGATGGCGATAGCCGCAAGACCGCGGTCCTCGGCCGCCTGCACCATTTCGGTGAGCGTGCTGAACGCGTGGTCGGTTACATTGGTGTGGGTATGCAGGTCTGCGATGATTTGCATGGGAAAAGGCTCCTTTTAACGTATGATTTTTTTGGGGGGGAAGATGAAAGGCGGACACATGGGTCCGCCTCTGTATTTGCAGTTCGCTGAACCGCCGGTATGCGATTGTTTATCGGCGGTGTCTGCGAGGATAATCATCGTTATCGTAGCGCTTGCGCATCGCCTTGCGGCGACGGCGGCGCCGGATTCCGCCGAATGTGATGTTGAACAAAATGTACAGCACGATGAAGATTGCGGCTGCAATCAGCACGATCTTGAATACGGTGCTCTGAAAGAAATGGCTCAGCTTGTCCGAGTAATAGAGCACGCGGCTCATTTCCACATCGCTGAGCGCGACCAGCTCGACCGTGCCGTAGGACGTGCCGTTGCAGCTGTATGTCATGCTGCCGATCACATCGCCGGCCTTGATGGGTGCGTCAACGGCTTCCGGCAGATTGGGGGTCGCTTCCAGCGAATCGATCTCTACATCGGCAGGGAGCAGCGCCATCAGATCGGTTTTCGCGGTCAACACCAGCTGATCGGTCTGCGTGGACAGGTCTACCTTGACATGGGCGAGCGTGTCGCCCTTTTTCGCAACGGTCTTGGTCTTAAAATGGGTGAAGCCCCACTGATACAGCGATTTGGTATCCGTGAAGCTGGCCGCTACCGTCGGGTACTCCTTGGACGAGGTGGCACTGCCGAGCACGACCGAATACAGCTTGGCATCGCCGTACTCCGCGTAGCCGACAAAGCAGTTGCCCGCCTGCGAGGTGTGTCCGGTTTTGATGCCCTTGTTGTACGGGTATGACCACGGGTTGAACGAGCTGAAGATCAGCTGGTTGGTGGTGAAGATGATGCGTTCCTCGTGCATGTTGGTCTTGGGCATGCGATACTGCACGGTGTCGATAATGTTGGTGAATGTGTCGTTCTTCATGGTCTCGCGGGCAATGAGGTACAGATCACGGGCGGTGGTGTAGTGATCTTCCTCGTGCAGGCCGCACGGGTTGCTGAAATGCGTTCCGGTGCAGCCGAGCTCCTCGGCGCGGGTGTTCATCATGTCCACAAAGTGCTCGCTCGTGCCGCCGACATGGCGCGCGAGCATGTACGCTGCCTCGTTTGCGGAGGGCAGCATGAGCGCATACAGCAGGTCGATGACGCGCACGGTCTCGCCGACCTTGATGTCTGCGTTCGAGCTGTCTGCTGTAACCTTGGTGAAGTCGCCCTGTTCGGCCGTGACGGTCTCGTTCAGATCCTTGACATTCTCAAGCGTCAGCAGCGCGGTCATAATTTTGGTCGTGGACGCCGGATAACGCTTTTTGTCCGCATTTTTCTCATACAGCACCATGTCGGAATCCGGGCTGATGAGCAGGGCGGCGGTAGCCGTTACGGCCGGCGCTTCGCTTGCCGCTGCGATAACATCCTTGTCATTGTCAGCGGTCATGTCCTTGGTGTCCTTGGAATCCTTGCTGCCCGAATCGATGGACGAGGTGTCCGTGCTGTCGGAATCCGACTGGCTCGATGAGGTATCGCTCTCGTCATTCACGGCATAGGCGTGGGTGATCGGCGCCGCACCGAGCAGCAGCGTAAAGCACAGCGCCAGTGCGGTAAGACGGTTTTTGAAATTATTGCTCTTCATCGGTATCTCCTAAAGAAAAATCGGCATCGGTGAAGTGCCCGCGCAGAACCGCCGGCTTGGGCGGTGTGCGCCGCAGCGGATCGTAGCGGAAAGAACGGCAGTGATCGGTGCCGTTTACCACACCGCGTTTGCGGCAGGCAATGCGTTCGCCGTCCGCCAGCGGAGAGCCGTGCGCGCAGTAGGTGCAGCGCGGTTCTATATTTTTTCGCAGCAGCTTTTTGAGCCTCATGCGTAGGGTCACTCCAATCGGTTAAAATCAGTGGTAAAAGTGTCCTGTCGAGTGGTGTCGGTGAATACAGGACGTATATAAAATATTATATATCATTTCCTGCGCTTTTTCCACCCCCAAATTGGATACAAAGCGGAAACGAACAGCACAGCAAGTGTATACCGGAACCGTACCGATATCGGTGTCAGCTCCGGTGAGGAAACCGTCAGCACGGCAGGTGAGAGGGAAAAAAGGAAAGCTGTCAGCACAGCTGCGAGCGTACCGTGCAGCAGCTTTGCGGCAAACAGGCCGCGAACCGGCAAATCGTGTGCTTCCGCGAGAACGCGCACCTGAAACTGCACAGCCAGTCCGCCAAATCCCAGCAGGAAGGACGCAAGCGTCAGCCGCGCTCTGCGCGGCAGCGGCAGCACGGCTAGCTCGTCTAAGCCGTTGGTCAGCTCGATCATGCCGTCCAGTACGTTTCCATACGGCAAAAGTGCAAAAACCGGCGAAAGCAGCCGCAGCAGGATGGAAAACATGGTCAGAAATGCCGTTACCGTCAGCGCCGTGGACGCTGCCTGCTGTACGGATGCGCAGAAAATCGAGGGGAATGAGGTGCGGTTCCGGTTATGGAAACGCTGCGACACGGCAGATAACGGGGTACGCGCGAAAAACAATCCGACGAGCAAAGCCGAAACGATATGTATCCCGTACAGCATCGCGCCTGCCCGCGCGGAGCCGAACACGCCGAGCCCTACCAGTCCGATGCAGAAGCCCGGACTGGCGCAGTTGCAGAAGCGGTTCACGCGCTCTGCCGCTTCGCGGGATAGCACACTCTCGGAGAACAGCGCACATGCGGTCGCGGCGCCGACCGGATACCCGCCGATGAGTCCGAGCACCAGTGCAGGCGCAGCCTCGGGCGGCAGGCCGTATAAGCGGGCAAGCGGCTTTGCCAGCAGCGGCGACAGCCGCGCGGTATCACAGCGGACAAGCAGTCCGCTGACAACGAAAAACGGAAATAAAGCCGGTAAAGCCTGCGCGGCAGCAAGGGAAAGTCCCTCGCGGACACCATCCGCGCAGGCGGTCGGGCAAAGCAAAAACGCGGCAAAAAGAGCCAGCGATAAGAACAGCTTCATAGCGTCACCTCGGAACAGTGTATGAGAAGCAGGAAAGTTTCAGTACGCTGATACATAACATATACCGTTATACCTGCCCTACGGAGAAGGTAAAATGCGATATGAAGGTGGCGCGATATGCTGAAAGATAACTTATACGTCGAACTCATGGAGGACCTCCACCCAAACCGCCCGCGCGTGGAAATCCTCGGAGACAGCCGGGTGATCGTGGAGAACCACTGCGGCATACAGGAATACGACGACAGCATCCTGCGCGTCAGATGCCGCGGGTGCGAGGTACGCATTCTGGGTGCAGACCTGGAGCTGACGGCGCTTTCCATGGACGAACTGGCGGTGATCGGCGTGATCTCGTCGGTGGAATACATTACGACCGAGTGAGGAAGGAGGGGCGCGAATGATCGGGCGGCTGTGGCTGCTGGCCTGCGGGCAGGTGCGCGTGCGCGTGACAGGCGCAAGCCTGACGCGGTTTCTCAACCTGTGCGCGGCGCAGGGTATCACGCTGCGGCAGATGGACCGCACGGCATGGAATGAGCTGCACGCAACCCTGTCCATCCGGGATTTCCGGATGCTCAGGCGGCACATGGGCCGCACCGGCTGCCGCGTGCATATTCTCCGGAAACGCGGTCTGCCGTTCCTTGCGGCGCGTCTGTGTCCGCGTACGGCGCTCTGGGGCGGAGCTATAGCGGCAGCGGCACTGTGCTGGCTGCTCGGCACGCATGTATGGGCGATACAGACCGAGATCGCACCGGCGATAGACGAAACGGCTGTCATGCAGCAGCTGAGCGAAATGGGGGTGCGCATCGGCATGCCCATCAAGGACCTGAACACCCGTCAGATACGGTGGAAAATGATGCAGCTGCAGCCGAATATCACGTTCTTTTCGCTTAATCTGCGGGGCAACAGCCTGACCGTGGTCGCCTACGGCAGTACCGACCCACCGGAGGTGCTGGACGAGCACGCGGTCACCAAGGTGGTGGCCACGCGGGACGGCGTGGTCACGCAGGTGCGTGCGCTCGAGGGACAGCCAATGGTGCGGGCAGGAGACGCGGTGCAGACCGGCGATACGCTCATCAGCGGTCTGGTGGAGCCGACACGCGAAGGCGGAAAGTACCGCACAGCGCATGCGCACGGCACCGTGCAGGCGTACACCACGCATACGGTTCAGGCGGCGCGGCCGCTCACCGAGCAGAGCAAGCGGTATACGGGTAAAATTCGTCATCAATATGCACTGGTGATGGGAAATAAACGGTTAAATTTCTATATTGGCAGTGGAATTGCAGGGGGTACTTGTGATAAAATAGTAACGACCAGACATTTTTGGCTGTCGGACAGCGTGGTGCTGCCGGTGGCGCTGGTCACACAAACGTATACATTCTACGAGCGGGAGCCGACGGCGCGCACCGCCGAGGACGTGCGGGTGGCTATGCTGTCGCGCGCACTGGGCGAGACAGCCGCGGATATCGACGGCATGGTGACGAGCCACAGCGAAACGCTCACCGAGCAGAACGGCGCGGCAGTGCTGTACCTCACCGTCCACGCCGAGGAGCAGATCGGCACCGAGGCCGTGGATGACAGTACCATTCCGGAGGAAACGGCGGAGATGGAACAGGTGCCGTAGAGACAGAAAAGGAGACGCCTATGAACCGTAAACTCACGACGATTCTCGCAGGACTGAGCACTGCAGCGGCGTTTGCTGCTAACGGCTCGGACTGGCTTCACGGCGGTTCCGCGAGCGCAGGCAAATTCTGCGTCAGCGCGGTGTTTATCGTGCTGGTATCGCTGCTGGTGTATGCATGGCGGAAAAGCAATACCGCTATGTGTCTGCTGACGATTGTATCGGCGCTGATTGCGATTGGTGCGGCATCCGGTTTGCTTATGACGACGGATATCCTTCCGGCAAATTCGATGCTGCTGCCGTTTAGCGTGTTCCTCGTGCCGTTTTTCGGCGTGACGAATTTTATGACGTCCACAGCTGCCGCAATGTTTCTGCCGACGGCGGTTTCGGTGGTGTGGCTGATTGTCGCGGTTGGAAACTGGATTCACAATTGGAAAAACGTATGATTTTACGTTGTGTGGGCGAACAATGTTCGCCCCTACGGTTAGGCAATATGCAGATCGTTTACAACGGTGCGCCGAGTCGTACCTCAGGGCACCTTCTCTTGCGGCGTTGCCGCAATTCACCTTGCCGCACCCTACGGTAAAGATATACCGGTTAAATAAGTGTGGGGAAGCGTAGGGAAGTGTAGGTATATACAAATAATTTTAGCATACCACCCACACTTACCCACACATACCTACACTTCTTCTGTAAGGAGTGCGGATATGATGACCGCCGGGGCTGCGACTTAGAGCAGAGCTATATCAAACAATAATTCCTAATTACTAATTAAGCATAAGAGGGTGTAATCATAGAACAGGTAATGCAGATTGAACAAACCGAACTGCTGATGGCAGTATTCGGTGCATTTGACGAAAACATCAAGCAGATCGAGCGCGAACTGAACGTCTCGGTCATCAGCCGCGGAACCGAGCTGAAAATCACCGGCGAGGACGAAGGCGTGTCCATCGCGGCACGCGCGATTACGGCGCTGCTGGCGATGGCAGGCCGAGGAGAATCCATCGGCACCCAGACCGTGCAGTACGTCATCGGTCTGGCAAAGGACGGCCGCGAGAGCGAGGTTCACACGATGAGCCGCGATGTGCTGTGCATCACAGCCAAGGGCAAGCCGGTCAAGGCGAAAACGCTCGGCCAGAAAAAATACATGGAGGCTATCCGCAAGAATACTATCGTTATGGGTGTTGGCCCTGCCGGTACCGGCAAGACCTATCTCGCCGTTGCGGCGGCTGTTGCGGCCTTTCGGGACAAGCAGGTGTCCCGCATCATCCTGACCCGTCCGGCGGTCGAGGCGGGCGAGAAGCTCGGCTTTCTGCCCGGCGACCTGCAGAGCAAGGTAGACCCGTATCTGCGCCCGCTGTACGACGGTCTGTTTGACATGCTCGGCGCGGACAATTTCACCAAGTATCAGGAGCGCGGCTCCATCGAGGTTGCCCCGCTTGCGTACATGCGCGGACGCACGCTCGACGACAGCTTCATCATCCTCGATGAGGCGCAGAACACCACGCCCGAGCAGATGAAAATGTTTCTCACCCGACTGGGCTTCGGCTCCAAGGCAGTCATTACGGGCGATATTACCCAGATCGACCTGCCGGACGGCAAGCAGTCCGGTCTGCGCGAAGCGCTGCGTGTGCTGGACGGCGTAGAGGGCATCGCCCAGTGCTTCCTGACCGAAAAGGACGTTGTGCGCCATGAGCTGGTGCAGCGCATCGTCAAGGCATATGCAGAGTACGAAAACAAAAAGGGCAAGGGCAAGCCTGCCGCAAAACCGGCAGGAAAGCGCCTTCCGACCCGCCGCAAGGAGGGAAAATGATGAATCATCAGATCAATATCGGCTTTGAGACCGAGGTAGCAGACGAAAACAGCGTGCGTGAGCTGATCCGCACCTGCGCCGAGCGTGTGCTGACGAGCGAGCAGGTGGACTTTGACGCCGAAATCGACGTTACCGTTGTCGATGCCGACGCCATCCGCGAAATGAACGCCGAATACCGGAATAAGGATGCCGTGACAGACGTTCTCTCGTTCCCGATGTACGAATTCCTCAACGGTGAGCCGCAGGAGGAGTTGGAGGCCGAGCCGGACTCCGGCTGTGTCATGCTCGGTGATATGATTTTATGCTACACGCGCGCCTGCGAGCAGGCGGAGCAGTTCGGGCACTCGCCTGCAAGAGAGTGCGGCTACCTGACCACGCATTCCGTGCTGCACCTGCTCGGCTACGACCACGAGCGCAATGACGAGGACACCCGCCTGATGCGCAGCAAGGAAGAGGACAACCTTGCGTTCCTCGGACTGACGCGGGACTGAGCCATGAAAAAGAATATCCGAAAACTGAGCGAGAGCTTTTTGCACGCGTTCCGCGGCCTGCGGCTGTGCATCCATGACGAGCGCAACTTCCGCGTGCACATGACGGCGGCGTTCTACGTCATCCTGTTCGGCGTGTTCGGCGGCGTGAGCATGACCGAAGCGGCCATCCTGTGTATCTGCTTCGGCCTTACCATGGGCGCGGAGCTGCTGAATACCGCCATCGAGCGCCTGTGCGACAAGCAGGCGAGCGGGTATGACGGCATGGTACGCAACGCGAAGGATATCGCGGCGGCAGGCGTGTTTGTGTGCGCGGCAGCGTGCGTCGCGGTCGGCGCGTGCATCTTTATCGGAAACGGCGTGCTTGCGGCAGCCATCAAATTTTTGTGGTACAGGCTGTGGCTCGGCATGGCGGTTGTGGTCACCGTGCCGTTTGCGGTTTGGTTCGTTTTTCATTTTGGAAGAATTCAATAATAATGGAGAATGGAAAATGGAGAATTCGCGCAAGGATAGCTCGTCGCAGCGCGGACGGAACTCGCGCAAGGATAGCTCGTCGCAGCGCGGATGGAACTCGCGCAAGCATAGCGACATTTTCAATTTTCCATTCTCAATTCTCAATTACTGTACTGGAGATAAATAATGAGCAAGATTACAAAAACTGCGGTCGTATCCGTTGTAGGACGGCCGAACGTGGGCAAATCCACGCTGACAAACAAGCTGGTCGGCCAGAAGGTGGCTATCGTATCGAGCAAGCCGCAGACCACGCGCACGCGCATTACGGGCGTACTCAGCCGCGGTGAAACGCAGTATGTTCTGCTGGACACCCCGGGTCTGCACAAGCCACGCTCCCGTCTGGGCGACTACATGTGCAAGGTGGTGACGGACACGGTTTCCGAGGTGGACGTTGCCGTTCTGGTGGTAGAGCCTATCCCGAACATCGGCCCGGCCGAGGAAAGCCTGATTGCACAGATCAAGCAGCATCACATGCCGGCAATCCTCGTCATCAATAAGATCGACACCATCAAAAAGGAGGAGCTGCTGGCCGTTATCGCGACCTATGCGGCGGTGCATGAGTTCGATGCGGTTGTGCCCATCTCGGCACGCACCGGCGAGGGTGTAGAGGAGCTGCTCACCGAAATCGACAAATACGCCATTGAAGGCCCGCAGCTGTTCCCGGAGGACATGGTATCCGATCAGCCGGAGCGTCAGCTTGTCGCTGAAATTATCCGCGAGAAGATGCTGCGCCTGCTCGACCGCGAGGTTCCGCACGGTGTAGCCGTCGGCATTGAGCGCTGGAACGAGCGCGAGGACGGTCTGGTGGAGATCAACGCGGTGATCTACTGCGAGAAGGCCAGCCACAAGGGCATTATCATCGGCAAGCGCGGCGCGATGCTGAAAGAAATCGGCCAGCAGGCGCGCGCGGACATCGAGCGCATGCTGGATGCCAAGGTATTCCTTGAGCTGTGGGTCAAGGTCAAGGAGGGCTGGCGCAACAACCAGTACCAGATGCGCAACTTCGGCTACGAGGATCAGTAAATGGCCGAGGTCAAGCTGCGGGCACTCGGTCTGCGCGAGGTGGATTTCGGTGACTTTGACCGCTATCTGACTGCACTGACCGAGGACGGCCGCAGGATTGAAATCCTGTGCAAGAACGCGCGGCGCGGCAAAAAGCAGAATCCGGCGGCACGGCAGCTGTGCTACTCGGAGTTCATCCTGTCCGACCGCGGCGGCAGGTACACCCTGCGGGACGCCGACCTGGTACACTCGTTTTTCGCGCTGGCAGGCGATATTGAGAGGTACGCGCTGTCGTGCTACTTAAACGAGCTGACAACCGCTCTGACTGTGCCGGATTTTGACAATCCGGCACTGTGCCGTCTGCTGCTGTACGCGCTATACGCACTCGAGGGCGGCAAACGCGACCCCGAGCTTGTCAAGGCAGCTTTCGAGTGGCGCATTATGGCTGAGAGCGGCTACGCACCGGATTTAACCTCATGCGGCGTGTGCGGCGAGGTGATAGAGAACCCGCCGGTGTGCTTTTCCGTTCGGGCGGGCACAGCCGCGGACGCAAAGTGTGCGGGGAGAGTCGGCGGTTATGCACAGCTTGTGGACAGTACCCTGCGGGCGATGCTTCATGTGCTGACAGCCGAGCCGAACAAGGTCTATGCGTTCGCGCTCAACGGACCCGCCAGAGAGCAGTTCTGCAATATGGCGGAGGAATATGTCAAGTACCACCTCGGACGCGGGTTCGAAAGTCTGCAGTTTTATCAATCGCTGCAGGTGCCGATAAAATAACTGTGTAAAAGAGTGTAGAAGTGATGAGCCTGCACGATCTATCATCAGATATGCAAACCTATCCCGAGAAAGGAGCAGCGGTATGGATCGCAAAGCAGTTTCCATGTGGAAGGTAACCAAAAACCTGATTCTTACAGACGTCTGTGTGATTGCCTTGTTCTGGCTCATACCGAGCGTAAAAATGCTTGCGCTGCTGCTCGGTGTACTGTGCGCCATCGGATATATGCTGTGGCTGGGACGGTGCTTTCTGAACGACTGCAAGGCCAATCTGCCGAATGAGGACTATCAGCGCATTGCCGCCGAGTTCGGCTTTATCTGGTTCTGGAACCCCGGTCGGAGAGAACAGTGGCAGTACACCGCCGAGGAAAGCGGCGAGACCGGTGCGGCGCTGCTGCGCATCTGGCGCGGGAATATGGTGCTTGTCATCGTGTCGCTGGCGGTCATGGCGGTGCTGGTTTGGATGGGGTAAACGCAGTTATAAGATAATGCACAGCTATATCGTAGGGTGCGACGACCTCGGCGCATCCTGCGAAAGCGAATAAACAACAAGAAGATTTTACGGGAGTTTGAAATGAACAAATTAGGCGAAAAATCCCTTAAAACACTGGAATACTACGAAATATTGGAAAAACTGGCCGGACAGGCGGCATCGCAGGCGGCGAAGGAGAAATGCCGCGCGCTGCGTCCGCTGGACGACCACGAGCAGGCCGAGCTGTGGCTGCAGCAGACCACGGACGCGAAGGACCTGATGGTTCGTCAGGGCAGTCCTGCCTTTGGCGGCATCCGAGAGGTAGGCGCGATCCTGTCCCGCGCGGACCGCGGCGGCACGCTCAACCCGCGCGAGCTGCTGGCTGTGGCAAGTCTGCTGCAGACCGCGCGCCGTGCCCTGCTGTACGATGCCGAGCACGAAACCAAGACCACGCTCACGCCTGTTTTCGGTCTGCTCTCCGGAAACCGCGACCTGGAGGAATCCATCACGACCGCCATCATCTCCGAGGAGGAGATCGCGGACGGTGCGTCTCCCGAGCTGCTGAGCATCCGCCGTGAGCTGCGCCGCGTGTCCGGCAAGGTGCGCGAAACACTCAACCGCATGATCTCGGGCGAGCGCTCCAAGTATTTGCAGGAGAACATCATCACCCAGCGAAACGGCCGCTTCGTTGTGCCGGTCAAGGTGGAGCACCGCGGCGATGTGCCCGGTCTGGTGCATGATACCTCGTCCACCGGCGCGACCGTGTTCGTCGAGCCGCAGCAGGTCGTGGAGATCAACAACCAGATCAAGGTGCTCGAAGGCCGAGAGGAAAACGAGATCGAACGCATCCTCGCGGAGCTGTCGTCGCGCGTGTCCATGTACAAGGGCGCCATCGAGCAGGACTACGATGCGCTGACCACGCTGGACTTCATCTTTGCGCGTGCCAAGCTGTCGTTCGACATGAACGCCTGTGCGCCCGTACTGGTCGAGGACGGCAGTCGCTGCAAGCTGCTTCGCGCGCGCCATCCGCTGCTCGATAAGGACAAGGCGGTGCCTATCGACATCGCCATCGGTTATGATTACGACACGCTCGTCATCACCGGCCCGAACACCGGCGGCAAGACGGTTTCGCTCAAAACCCTCGGTCTGCTGTCGCTCATGGCTGCCAGCGGCCTGCATATTCCGGCGAACGAGCAGTCGGAAATCGGCCTGTTTGAGCATGTTTACGCCGATATCGGTGACGAGCAGAGCATCGAGCAGAGCCTGTCCACGTTCTCCGCGCACATGAAGACCATCGTGTCCATCATGGACTGCTGCGGGCAGGGCGACCTCGTGCTGTTCGACGAATTGGGTGCGGGTACCGACCCGGTTGAGGGCGCGGCGCTGGCTGTCGCTGTCATCGGCTATGCCCGCCAGATGGGCGCGTGCGTTGCCGCCACCACCCACTACGCCGAGC
This sequence comes from Butyricicoccus sp. AM05-1, assembly GCF_003474415.1. NCBI lineage: Bacteria > Bacillati > Bacillota > Clostridia > Eubacteriales > Butyricicoccaceae > Butyricicoccus > Butyricicoccus sp. AM05-1. Next base: position 134,034 of record NZ_QUDG01000004.1, read on the forward strand.
TGAAAACCTTTGCGCTGACCACGGACGGCGTAGAGAACGCCTCCTGTGAGTTTGACGTCAAATCCCTGCAGCCGACCTACCGTTTGCTGACCGGCATTCCGGGCAAGTCGAATGCGTTCGCGATTGCGGCTCGTCTGGGTCTGCAGCCGACCATCATCGAGCGGGCGAAGGAGCAGGTCTCCACCGAGGACGCCCGCTTCGAGGACGTTCTGGCGGAACTGGAGCGCGAACGCCGCCGCGTCGAGCAGATGAAGGAAGAAGCGCAGCGCATGCGCTCTGCTGCGCAGTCCGAGCGCGACAAGATGCGTGCCGAGCGCGATGCCGCCGAGGATCGTGTGGACAAGATGATGGAGAGCGCCCGCGGACAGGCGGACAACATCCTCAAAAATGCCCGCATGACGGCGGAAACCGTGTTTGACGAGCTGGAAACGCTCAAAAAGAAGGCGCAGAAGAAGAACGCCGACCAGAACCTCGCGGCAGCCAAGGCGGCGCTGCGCGGTGTCATCACCCAAACCGAGAACGAACAGCGCCGCGGCATCCAGAAGCGCGTTGTCGAGGCTGACGAGATTCGTTCGGTGCAGAAGGGCGACCGCGTGCGCCTGCTCAACGTCGGCGGCGTCATTGCGACCGTGCTCGCTCCGGCGGACAGGGACGGCAGCGTGCAGGTGCAGGCCGGCCCGATGAAGATGACGGTCAAGGAGAACGAGCTGCGCCTCGTCGAGGAGAAGAAGAACGCGCCCAAGCCCAAGCCGCAGCCGCGGCGTGACGCTCCGCGCAGAGAACTTAACATCCGCTCGGCGGAAAGCGAGGTTGATGTGCGCGGCATGAGCGCCGAGGAGGCTCTCTTTGAGGTGGACAACTTCCTGTCGCGCGCCATCATGGCCGGACTGCCGTCTGTCACGGTCATCCACGGCAAGGGAACCGGCGTGCTTCGCACGGCTGTGCAGCAGCATCTGCGGAAAAACAAGCGCGTCAAGAGCGTCCGCAGCGGTGTTTACGGCGAAGGAGAGCAGGGCGTAACGATCGTCGAATTGCGTTGAGGAAATCCCGCACAGTTTACGCATAGATTTCTTTTAATGAATTATGTGGTATTGCCCTAAAAATACCTGTTTCAGGAATCAAAAACCGGTGAATAGGGCATAATGCCCTATAAATTAGTACGTTTTTTGAAAAATTCATCTAAAAAGCAAAGGACACATATGGAAATAATCCTTGACGAAAATGCAAAAAAGCGATAGACTATATACAACGGATTTGAAGAAATAGGAGCGATGCAGATATGTATTCAAAAGAGGTACAGGTTACCAATCAGGTAGGCTTATATGCCCGCCCGGCAACTTTTTTCATTCAGAAGGCAAATGAGTTCAAGTCTACCATCCTGGTAGAGAAGGAAGAGCGCCGCGTAAACGCAAAGAGCCTGCTCGGCATTCTGTCCCTGGGTATCACCAAGGGCACTACCATCAACCTGATCGCTGATGGCCCGGATGAGGAAGAGGCTGTTTCCGCACTGGTTGAGCTTATCACATCCAATTTTACTGACTAAGTTATCGCGTCCTGAGGGAAAAGCGCCGGTTGTTTTGATCGGCGCTTTTATTTTTGCAAATGACGATTGAGGGAAGGAGGGCAGTTCGCATGACAAGAGAACAGCTGAAGGAGCGCGTGCGCAAGCTGCCCATGCAGCCCGGCGTTTACATGCACAAGGATAAGACCGGCAAGGTGATTTACGTTGGCAAGGCCAAGCTGCTCCGCAACCGCGTGTCCAACTACTTTCAGCCGCCCGAACGGCTGAACGCCAAGACGCGCCAGCTGGTCAGCCATATCGACGACTTCGATATCATCGTCACCGACAGCGAGTTTGAAGCGCTTGTGCTCGAGAACTCGATGATAAAGAAGTACAAGCCGAAGTACAACATTCTGCTCAAGGACGACAAAGGCTATCCCTATGTGCGGCTGGACACTACGCTGCCCTACCCGGATTTCAAAATTGTCTCCAAGCCTGTACATGACGGAGCGCGGTACTTCGGTCCGTACATGGGCCGCGGCGCCGCAAGACGAGCGATTGATACGATTGGTGAAGCACTGCACCTGAAAAGCTGTGCGCGTTCCTTTCCGCGGGACATCGGCAAGGACCGTCCGTGCCTGAATCTGCACCTCGGCCGCTGCTGCGCGCCGTGCACCGGCAAGGTCAGTCCGGAGGAGTATCACGCGCTGATAGAACAGGCGATCTCGCTGTTCGAGGGCGACGCAAAAAAACTCGAGCGTGAGCTGACCGAGAAGATGAACGAAGCCGCCGAGGAACTGCAGTTCGAGCGTGCCGCCGTCCTGCGCGACCGTCTGCGTGCCATCCAGAAGCTGGGCACCAGGCAGCATGTTGTTGCGGGTGCGTTCGCAGAGCTGGATGTTATCGCCTTTGTGCAGGGACAGACCCGCGCGTGTGTCTGCGTGCTGCATTACAGCGGCGGCACGCTGCAGGATAAGGAATACACGTTCTTCCACGTCACCGAGAGCGACCCTGCCGAGGTGCTTTCCTCGTTCATCAAGCAGTATTATGCACAGCGCAATGCGGTGGCGAAAACCGTTCTGCTCTCGCATGAAATCGAGGAGCAGGACGCCGTCGGCGAATACCTTTCGTCCATCGCAGAGCGCAAGGTGGAGCTTGCCGTGCCGCAGCGCGGCGAACGCCGGGTGCTGACCCGCCTCGCGGAGAAAAACGCCTTCGAGGAGATCGAACGCCGCGAGAAGCAGTCCGAGCGGCGGCATAAATCGCTTGAGCTGCTGCAGAATGTCACCGGTATGGCGGCACTGCCGCTCCGGCTGGAAGCCTACGACATTTCCAACTTCGCCGGACAGGATACGGTCGGCTCGATGATCGTGTTTGTCGAGGGTCAGCCGAAAAAGAGCGACTACCGCAAGTTTAAGATCGCGTGTGCTGCCAACGGACAGGATGACTATGCCTCCATGCGTGAAATGCTCACGCGCCGCGTGCAGCGCTATGTGGACGGCGACGAGAAGTTTGCGCCGCTGCCGAACGCGTTCATGATCGACGGCGGTCTGGGTCATGTGCATGTCTGCAAGGAGGTGCTCGATTCGTTCGGGCTGTCTGTCCCGTGCTTCGGCATGGTCAAGGATGATCGCCACCGTACCCGTGCCCTCGTTGCACCGGACGGCCGTGAGTTCGGCATCTCGGCGACTCCGGCGCTGTTTGCGCTCATCGGCCGTATGCAGGAGGAGGTCCACCGGTTCGCCATCGAGTATAACCGCAAGCTGGGCGGCAAAAAGGTGCGCGGCTCCACACTGGATAAAATCCCGGGCGTGGGCAATAAGCGCAGAACCGACCTGCTCAAGCACTTCGGCAGCATTGAGAATATCCGGCAGGCGTCCGAGCAGGAGCTGGCAAGGATTCTGCCGAGGAATGCCGCGCAGAGCGTTTACGAATTTTTTCATCAGGATTCATAAATATTACGAAACCGCATGATGTATCTGGGTTTCCATAGGGCGGGGTGCTCTCATCCCGCCCTACACGATAGAGTGATGTTATTGTTAAAAAATTTCAGCAGGAGGCTACCATGAGAGTTGTATCCGGAACTGCACGCGGCTGCAAGCTGCAGCCGGTGCCCGGCATGAACACCCGCCCGACCACCGATCGGGTAAAAGAAAACGTATTCAATCTGATACAGGATCATGTGCGCGGTGCCGAGGTGCTCGACCTGTTTGCGGGCACCGGTCAGCTTGGCATTGAGGCGCTTTCGCGCGGCGCTGCTCACTGCGATTTTGTCGAGCACAACAAGGCAGCTTACGGCATCGTGAGCAAAAACGTTGAAAGTGCGCGTGTGAAGGGGAAGGCGGCGCTCCACCGCACGGAGGCAGCGGAATTTGTTTCCAAAGCAGGCAGGGAACGGTACGACGTGATCTTTCTGGATCCTCCGTACGGCGGCGTGATCTTAGAAAATGCGCTGAAACAGATAGAAACGTTTGACATTCTCTCTGTAAATGGTATAATAATATGCGAAAGTGCAGTAGAGGACAGATTCTCCCACGGCTTCGCAGTCGTGCGGGAACGCCGCTACGGCGCTACCATGATTACCATTCTGCAGCGGCAGAGTGGCGAAACGGAATGAAATAAATGAAAATTGCGATTTATCCGGGCAGCTTTGACCCTGTTACACTGGGACATCTGGATATCATCCGCCGTGCGTCGGTCATGTTTGACCGGCTGATCGTTGCGGTAATGCACAACCAGAACAAAAAACCCGTTTTTTCCGCCGAGGAACGTGTGGGATTCTTAAAGCGGACAACGGCTGACCTGCCGAACGTCGAGGTGGAATCCTTCGGCGGCCTGCTGGCAGACTACGCCAAGCAGAAAAACGCATGCGTCATCGTAAAGGGTCTGCGTGCGGTTTCGGATTTTGAATACGAATTCCAAATGGCACTTGCCAACCGCAAGCTCAATCCTGAGCTGGATACCGTGTTTTTGATGACAAGTGCGGAATATATGTACCTCTCTTCCTCGATCGTGAAGGATATTGCGGTACACGGCGGCGGTGTCGCCGATTTTGTTCCCGAGGGGATTATGCAGGACATTGTGCGCCGAATTAGAAAGGGAGAGTAAAATGGCAACTTTAGAGGAACTCATTAACCGCATGTATGATATGGTGCAGGACGCAAAGGGCATTCCGTTGGCAGGCGAGAAGTGCATCGTAGAGCGTGACCACATGCTGGATATGCTGGACGAGCTGCGTGAGGCTCTGCCGAACGATCTGCAGCAGGCACAGGAAATTGTTGCAAAGCGCAGTGAGATGCTGGCATCCGGCAAGCGCGAGGCTGAGGCGATTCGCCGTCAGGCTGAGGAGGATGCACGTCAGATGGTCTCCGAGACCGAGATCGTCGTAGCGGCACGCCGCAAGGCCAAGGAAGTACAGGGCAACGCCGAGATTCAGGCTCGTGAGCTGCGCCGCGTGGCAAATGAGTACTGCGAGGATACCCTCAAGCGTACCGAGGAGGCAGTGGCTCTCGGTCTGGAGGAGGTCCGCAAGGCACGCCAGCGCTTCAAAAGCATCGCAAAGTAAAACCAAAATGCAGGCAGTCACCTTCGGGTGGCTGCTTTTTCGTGTTCTTTGCGGTACCGGCACAACGGAAATTTGTCGCTTGCGAAGCGAACGGAACTTGCCTGCCCGGCAGGGGCACAAGAGGGATGGACACCTAAGGTTTCCACCTCTCTTGTGAATCACCCCGTTTCCTCTTAGCGTCTGCCTGCCAGAGAACTGAGACTATGGGGGAACGGTAGAGGATTTTTTCTGCCGTAGGGGAGCACAGTGTGCTCCCATGTCGAGACCTGTTTGCAGTGTCAGATACCGTACTACTACACATATCGGCAACTCTACGCTGGGTGCGGCATGACAGTGCCGCACAATTCGCTTACGCGTTGTTGCGGACGGCACCTGCGAATTTTATTTGATAACAGCCGTCACCTTGTCTGCACCACCCCCTCACCCACTCCTCACCACCAACGCCGAAAAAGAGAACCTCACACCCACTTTGCGCCACCGGGCTGAAAAATGTCCGGCTGAAATTGCACAAAAATACACACTCTGTGGATAAACTTTGGGATAACTCTCCACTTCACAGTAAAATGCAGGAAAACACCGCACACGAATACAATCGAACAACTGTTCGCAAAAATTGCGAAAACTATAAAATTTGCAAGAAAAACGCCCGAATTTTTCGTGCAATAATGCAAAAAATATCTTGCAATCTATTCTCCGTACCGCTATAATAAAATCAAGGTGGAGAGATGTGGGGTAAAGTGTCACAAATTCCACCAAAGCGGAAGGGCAGGTGTGAATGAGTGAAGGGCGAATACAAGCATTCCATAGACGCTAAGGGTCGTCTGGCAATGCCGGCCAAGCTGCGCGAGGAGCTCGGCGAGCACTTCACGGTCACCAAGGGCCTCGATGGCTGTCTGTCCGTTTATCCGGAAGCGGAATGGAAGCGTCTGGAGGACAAGATCCGCACGCTCGGCAACGGCGAAAAGGCAAGACGCGTCAAGCGCTACTACTTCGCTAATGCGTTCGATGCACAGCTCGACGCACAGGGCCGCATCCTCATTCCCGCAAACCTGCGTACCTTTGCGGAGCTGCAGAAGGATGTTACCGTGATCGGTCAGCTCGACCACGCGGAAATCTGGAACAGCGACAAGTGGCGCGCTTACAATGACGAGATCGACGCGGAAGTTGTTGCCGCGGACGTAGAAGATATTGATTTTTAACAAAAGGGCAGGGAACTATGGAATTTCATCATGTATCCATTTTGCTTGAGCCTTGCCTTGAGGCTCTGCAGATCAAGCCGGACGGCGTTTATGTGGACGCCACGACCGGCGGCGCCGGTCACTCGCTCCGCATTGCGGAGCGTTTGCATGATACCGGCCGTTTGATCTGTATTGACAGAGATGACGAAGCACTCGAAAACGCGAAGGACCGCCTCAAGGATGTATGGCAGCGTGTCACACCGGTCAAGAGCGACTTCCGCGATATCGACAAGGTGCTCGAAGGGCAGGGACTTGCAGGTGCGGACGGCATTCTGTTCGACCTCGGCGTTTCCTCTCCGCAGCTGGATCATGCCGAACGCGGTTTTTCCTATATGCAGGATGCGCCGCTCGATATGCGCATGGATCGGCAGCAGAAGCTGACCGCGTATGATGTGGTAAACGGCTGGAGCCGCGAGGAGATCCGCCGCATTCTGTTTGAGTACGGCGAGGAGCGCTACGCACCGCTGATCGCAGCGGCGATCGAGCGCGAACGCGCAGACAAGCCGATCCAGACCACGCTGGAGCTGGTCCGTGTGATCAAGGGCGCCATGCCCGCGAAAGCGCTGCGAGAAAAGCAGCATCCGGCGAAGCGCAGCTTTCAGGCGATCCGCATTGCGGTAAACGATGAGCTGGGCGCGGTGCGGGAAGCAATGGAAAAAGCCATCGACTGTCTCAATCCGGGTGGCAGACTGGCAGTCATCACCTTCCACAGCCTGGAGGACCGCATCGTCAAGGCGGCTTTTCAGCAGGCGGCACAGGGCTGCACCTGTCCGAAGGACTTTCCGGTATGCATCTGCGGCAAAAAGCCGAAGGTTCGGCTGACGCCGCGCAAGCCGATCCTGCCGGATGAAAGGGAAATTGAGGAGAATCCGCGCGCCCGAAGCGCGAAGCTCCGGGTTTGTGAAAAAATCTAAACCGAAAAAGCAAATTCAAAAGAAAGGAAAGCGCAAGATGGCTTCTGGCAGGAACAACGCGGCAAGAAAATATGAAGATCAGGTTCCTGCGCAGCGTGAGGTACAGCCGAAACGCCATCTGCAGGTAGCGGCAGCGCCGGTCAAGAAAAAGAAGCACCGCCGCAAGCCTGCTGTGATGCAGGGCGTGTATCCGTGCATTTTTCTGGTGGCGATCACGGCGGCGTTTATCCTGTTCTGCCAGATGCAGCTGACCCAGCTTACCGCGGAAGCGAGTGAGCAGAGCGACCTGCTCAGCGAGCTGCAGTCGGAGAATGTTTCTCTGACGACCAAGCAGATGAACAGCATGAACATGGATGAGGTAGAGCAGTACGCCACGGACACGCTCGGAATGGTCAAGATGGACAATTCGCAGATCGAATATGTGGAGCTGACCAATCCAGATCTTGTCACCGTTGCAGACGACAGCATGACGCTGCACGGTCTGTGGAGCGCACTGGCAGCGCGCTTTTCCGCACTTGTGGAATATATCCGATAAGCAGTTGAATACAATGCGTACAGGGGAGTGAGAGGTGGATAACTTCTGACTCCTTACGCTTTTTCAGGAACAATATGGAGGCTGACTAAATGGCAGTTAAGGGACCCAACCATCAAATGCGCACGCGTATCCGCGGACTGACCGTGCTGTTTGCACTGATCGGTTTCGGGCTGGTAGGCGTGCGGCTGCTGTATATGCAGGTATTCAATCACGATTTCTATGTGCAGCAGGCGACAGCGCTGCAGACGCGCGACACGTTCATCACGCCCAACCGCGGCAAGATCTACGATGCGAACATGCAGGTTCTGGCTGAATCCGCCGCTGTAGAGCGCATTACGGTCGATCCGAAGGCCGTTGTGGACGAGAGCAAGGTCAAGAAGGGCATCACGGCGGAAAGTCAGCAGCAGACGCTTGCGACCATCCTGTCCGAAACGCTGGATGTGGATTACGATACCGTGATGGAGAAGCTCCGGAAGACGAACTCGCAGTACGAAATTATCGCGCAGAAGGTCGATAAGGACGTATCCAAGGAACTGGATGAGAAGCTCGAAGCGGCAGACTGCACCGGCGTCTACTCTGAGCCGGATACCAAGCGGTACTATCAGCATGGCGCCTTCCTGTCTGCGGTTCTGGGATACGTCGGCAGCGACAACAACGGCGCGTACGGCCTGGAATCCGAGTATAACGACGAGCTTTCCGGCACGGCGGGCCGTCTGGTGCGCGTGCAGAACCAGCAGAACAAGGACATTATGCCGGAGACCCAGCAGTATATCCCTGCGACGGACGGCAACTCGCTGGTGTTGACCATCGACAGCGATATCCAGAACTATCTGGAAAAGCACCTCGAGACCGCACTTGCCGACAATCCGGAGGCGCGAGACGGCGTTTCCGGCATCGTCATGGACGTCAAGACCGGTGAGGTGCTCGCCATGGCGAACCTGCCGGACTTTGATCCGAACGATGCCTACAAGCTGACGAGCGATAAGTATATCAACGAACTCAAGGAAAATGTTGCGAAAATCCTCAAGGAAGAGAATGTAAAGGTCGAAATTCCGGATGCCTGGTATGAGAAGGGCGGTCTGGACAATCTGCCGGAGGCGATTCATGACAATTCTGATCTGGTGGATGCGCTGGGCAGCGCCCGCGTCAATATCCTGATGAAAACGTGGCGCAATCCGGTTATCGCGGATAACTACGAGCCGGGTTCCACCTTCAAGCTGATGACGGTCTCCACCGCGTATGATCTGGGTGCTACCCATGCCGAGGACACCTACTACTGCGGTGGCTCCCTGCAGGTTGAGAACTGGGAGATCAAGTGTGCAAACACAAGCGGCCACGGCATGCAGACGCTGACCGAAGCCTTGATGAATTCCTGCAACGTAGCGATGATGCAGATTGCCCAGAGCGTCGGCATGGATCGGTTTTATAACTTTTACAAGGCGTTCGGCCTGACCGAGCCGACCGGCATCGACCTGCCGGGTGAGGGCAAGGGTCAGTTCCACAAGCTGGATGTTGCCAGTGACTGGAACGAAGTCGCACTGGCGACCGCATCGTTCGGTCAGCGCTTCACGGTAACGCCGATTCAGATGCTGAACATGGTCTGCGCGATCGTGGACGACGGTAAGCTGAAAAAGCCGTACGTCGTCAAGGAAGTGCTGAGCGGAGACGGATCGGTCAAGTCCACGAATGAGACCGAGGTGGTCCGTCAGGTCATTTCCGAGGATACCTCCGCTTATATGCGCGGGGCGATGGAGCAGGTTGTCGCAAACGGCACCGGCAAGAACGCGTATGTGCCCGGCTACCGCGTCGGCGGCAAGACTGCGACCTCCGAGATTCAGCCCGAATACGACAGTGACGGCAAGGTGCTCGATACCGAGGACCGCTACACGGCCTCCTTCATCGGCGTAGCGCCGATGGACGACCCGCAGATCGCGGTTCTGGTCGCCATCAACGACCTGCCGGAATCCGCAACGCATACCGGCGGTACGATCGCCGCTCCGGTTGTCGGCCGCATCATGGAGGATGTGCTGCCGTATATCGGCATTACGCCGGTCTATGACGACAGCGAGAGCGACCGCCGTGAGCTGACCGTGCCGAGTGTATCCGGCAAGACGCGCGACGATGCGATTTCCACGCTGTCCGACGCAGGCTTTGACTGCATCATCAAGGGCGACGGCGATACCGTCACCGATCAGGTGCCGAGTGCAGGCATGCGCATTGCGGCCAGCGGCAAGGTTATCGTCTACATGGGCGAGGAAAAGCCGACCGAGGCCGTTGAAGTGCCCGATCTGTCCGGCATGTCGCCGGATGAGTGCCGCGATACGCTGGAGGAGTACGGTCTGTACCTCAAGCAGAAGGGTGTTTCGTCCGCGCAGATCACAGGCGATACCACCGCGACCAAGCAGAGTCCGGAGGCCGGTACCAAGGTAAGCCTCGGTGCGGTTGTCACGGTAGAATTTTCCGATACAACGACGGTCAACGACCGATAGGAGGAACTTATGAAATTACAGGAACTTTTGAAGAATGTAGCAGTGAAAAACAGCACTGCCGCGCAGGATATTGACATCAAGGAAGTGCGTTACGACTCCCGCGCGGTACAGCCGGGCGACCTGTTTGTAGCCATTCGCGGCTACGCGACCGACGGCCACAAGTACATCGCCAAGGCGATGGAGCAGGGCGCGGCAGCCGTTGTCTGCGAGGAGGCGCCGGAGGGCGTTCCCGCAGTCGTTGTGGAGAATTCCCGTATCGCGCTGGCTGAGATTGCGGCAAACCGCTTCGGTCATCCGGCGGAGAGCATGGTCATGCTCGGCGTGACCGGCACCAACGGCAAGACCACCACGACCTACCTCGTCAAGCACATGCTTGAGGACGCAGGTCACAAGGTGGGTCTGATCGGCACCAACCAGAACCTCATCGGTGATGAAGTGATCGAGACCGAGCGCACCACGCCGGAATCCTACGAGCTGCACGCGCTGTTTGCCCGCATGAGAGACGCAGGCTGCACGCATGTGATCATGGAGGTTTCCTCGCACTCCCTGGTGCTTGACCGCGTACACGGCATTCCGTTTGCGGTTGGCGCGTTCACCAATCTGACGCAGGATCACCTCGATTTCCACAAGACCATGGAGGAGTACCGCAAGGCAAAGGCGCTGCTGTTCTCCATCAGCAAGAAGGGCGTTATCAATCTGGATGATGCTGCGGCGGAGAAGATGCTCGCGGACGCAAAGTGCCCGTGCATGACGTTCTCCTGCGGCAAGCCGGAGGCCGATCTCGAAGCGACCGACCTGCAGCTGCACGCGGACGGCGTGGAGTTCACCGCACAGTATCAGGGTGAAAAGGCAGATGTCAAGCTGCCGATTCCGGGTCATTTCTCGGTCGAGAATGCACTGACCGCACTCGGCATCGTACTGCAGCTCGGCATGCCGCTTGCGGCTGCGGCGAAGTCCATGGCAACCGCAACCGGCGTTAAGGGCCGTGTTGAGGTCGTGCCGACCGATACGGATTACACCGTGCTCATCGACTACGCACACTCGCCGGACGGCGTGGAGAACGTGCTCAAGGCCGTTCGCGGCTTTGCAAAGGGTCGTGTTGTTGCTCTGTTCGGCTGCGGCGGCGACCGTGACCGTACCAAGCGCCCGAAGATGGGTAAAATTGCGGCGGATCTCGCGGACTTCTGCGTTGTAACGAGCGATAATCCGCGCACCGAGGAGCCGAAGGCCATCATCGATGATATTCTCGAGGGCATGAAGGATTCGGATACGCCGATGCAGGTCATTGTCGATCGTCCGGAGGCGATCCACTGGGCACTTGCACACGCGCAGAAGGACGATATCATCGTGCTGATGGGCAAGGGACATGAGACCTATCAGGAAGTAAACCATGTGAAGCACCACATGGATGAACGCGAGATCGTAGCGGATTTTTTCAATAAGTAAGAGCGGCAGACGGGCGCATACTGTGCGCCCCTACGCTCAATAAAGCAAAAGTAAAACCAACTGGGGGAAACGGCATGGAACGATTTACATTAGCGCAGGCGGCGGCATGGACACACGGCGAAGCAAAGGGTGAGGCGGCTCTGACGGCGGTCACGACCGATTCGCGGCAGATTCCGCCGGAGGCGCTGTTCCTGCCGATTAAGGGCGAGCGGTTTGACGCGCATGACTTCATCGGCAAGGCCATCGAGAACGGCGCGGCAGCCGTGATGAGCCACCGCGAGAATGAGGAGTATCCGGTGCCGGCGCTGTACGTTGAGAACACCTCGCAGGCGCTGCTTGACCTCGCGGGCGGCTACCGCATGATGTGCGGCGGCAAGGTCGTCGGCGTGACCGGCTCGGTCGGCAAGACCACCACCAAGGAGCTGCTGTATGCTGTTCTCTCGCAGGGCTTCCGCGCCCAGAAGACAGAAGGCAACCTGAATAATGAGATTGGTCTGCCGCTGACGCTCATGCGTATGACCAGGGATACTGAAGTGCTGGTAGCCGAGATGGGCATGAACCATTTCGGTGAGCTTTCCCGCATGACGGCGGCTGCCAGACCGAATCTGGCGGTTATCACCAATATCGGCACCTCGCATATTGAGTTCCTCGGCTCGCGTGAGGGCATCTGCAAGGCCAAGCTGGAGATCCTCGAGGGTCTGCGGGAGGGCGGCACGGCTGTTCTCTGCGGCGATGAGCCGCTTCTGTGGGACAAACGCGGCAGCCTCGGCTGCAAGGTGGTAACATATGGCATCGAAAATTCCGACTGCGATCTCATTGCACACTTGCACAGCGACGGTACATTTGATATAGTAAATAACGGTCTTGCTGCGGCGCACCTGCCGGTCGGAGAGAAATTCACCGCGAAGCTGAGTATTCCGGGCAAGCATAACGTGCTCAATGCACTGGCGGCGGCAGCTGTCGGTCTGCTGCTCGGTGAAACGCCCGCGCTGATCGCGCAGGGACTTATCAGCTATCAGGCGAGCGGCATGCGCCAGAACATCTATGAGCAGGATGGCTACCACATCTATGCGGACTGCTACAACGCAAGTCCGGATGCGATGGAGGCTACGCTGTCCGTGCTTGGCGGCATGGCCGGGGACGGCCGCCGGTTTGCGGTTCTCGGCTCGATGCTCGAGCTGGGCGATTACGCCGAGGAAGGTCATCGCCGTGCCGGTCGTGCGGCGGCGCAGTACGCGGACGCCCTGTACGCCTACGGTCCGGATGCAGCGGCCATGGTAGCCGGTGCAAGGGAGAAGGGCATGGAGCATGCGTATGCGTTCGACGATCAGACCGCACTTGTCGCGGCACTGCGCGAGGACGCGAAAAAGGGAGACGCGCTGCTGTTCAAGGGCAGCCGCGGCATGCGCATGGAACGCGCACTTGCAATGTTTTTAGGGGAGGAAGTTGAAGCATGAAACAGGCTGTGCTTGTTTTCGCAATCGCACTGGTGATTACGCTGGCTATCGGTCCGGCGGTCATCAATTATCTGCGAAAAATGAAATTCGGTCAGAAGATTCTCGAAATCGGACCGAAATGGCACATGAACAAACAGAATATCCCGACAATGGGCGGCTTTATGTTTATTATCGGTATCGCGGCGGCAGTCATTATCGGTAATATCGTGATGGGTGAGATTTCGGTCTCGTCGCTTGCGGTGCTCGGCCTTGCCGTGGCCTACGGTGCGGTCGGTCTGGTCGATGACTACGCTAAGATCAAGAAAAAGGAAAACGCAGGTCTGACCCCGAAGCAGAAGCTGGTGCTCCAGATTCTGGTTGCCGGCGTGTTCATCCTCGTGCTGTTCCTGGGGTCGAGCGGTCTGCCGCAGCTGTGGATTCCGTTCACAGGCATTTCGTTCAGCTGGCCGTGGCCGTTGTATATCGTGTTCGCGGCGTTCGTTATCGTCGGCGCGGACAACGCCGTCAATCTGACCGACGGCATCGACGGTCTGGCAGCAAGCGTTACGCTGCCGGTTGCCATCTTCTTCGTGTTCGTCGGCTTCCGCCGCGGAGACATGGGCGTTGTGATCTTTTCGGCGGCACTCGCGGGTGCGCTGCTGGGCTTCCTGCGCTATAACTTCAACCCGGCTAAGGTGTTCATGGGCGATACCGGCTCGCTGTTCCTCGGCGGTGCGGTTGCGGGTCTGGCATTTGCATGTGAAATGCCGCTCATCCTGCTGCTGGTCGGCCTGATCTACATCATCGAAACGCTGTCCGTTATCCTGCAGGTCACCTACTTCAAGGCGACCCACGGCAAGCGCCTGTTCAAGATGGCGCCGATCCACCACCACTTTGAAATGTGCGGCTGGGGCGAGAAGAAAATCGTGCTGGTATTCACCGGCATCACGGTTGTGCTGTGCCTGCTGGCCTACCATGTGGCACTCGCACCGCTGTTCTAATTCGTAATTCGGAGGTAACCCTATGGCTTCGACAACTGGAAAGACGAATCCGCAGTACCGGCCGGCGTCGCGCCGTCCCATGCCGCGGAATGCGCCGAGCGGCAAACCGGCGCGTCCTTCGCGGGAGCCGGTGCCGCAGGAGCGTTACCGTACCGGCACCGCAAAGCCGAAGCGCAGACGCATGCGCAGCATGAAGGCGCACATCTGGGATACCGGTGTGTTCTTCTCGGTGCTGCTGCTGCTGATCACCGGTCTGATCGCACTGTTCTCGGCAAGCTATACCAACGCGATGTTCTACAAGGGCAGCGCGACATACTTTATCATGCGTCAGGGCATTTTCGCCGCGATCGGTCTTGCGGCGATGATCGGCCTTTCCAAGATTCCGTACCGCATGTACGCGGGCATTCACAACATCATCATGTGGATATCGGTCGCGCTGCTGATTCTGGTTGCGATACCGGGCATCGGCACATCGGTCAATAATGCACGCCGCTGGCTGTTCGGCTTTCAACCGTCTGAGATCGCAAAGCTGACCGTCATCATCTGCTTTTCCTATTGGGTGGCGCGTGACCCGAAGAGCGTACGCAGCGTCAAGACCATGGTGCAGCCGTACGGTCTGCTGCTGGCGCTGTACATCGGTCTGCTGTATCTGGAGCCACATACCTCAGCGATGATCATCATCTGCGGCATCGGCGTTATCATCCTGCTGGCAGGCGGCATGCGCCTGTGGTACTTTGCGCCGATTCTGGGACTGGGTGCAGGCGTAGTTGCGGCATTCTATGTTGCGTTTAAGCATGTACGAGACCGTTTTGAGGTCTGGCTCAATCCGTTTTCGGATATGGCGAACAAAGGTCTGCAAGGCTCGATGAGCCAGATTGCCATCGGCTCGGGCGGCCTGCTCGGACGCGGACTCGGCAACGGCCTGCAGAAGCAGCTGTACCTGCCGGAGCCGCATAACGACTTCATCTTCGCCACCTGGTGCGAGGAGATGGGTCTGATCGGCGCTCTGCTGGTTATTCTGCTGTTCGCGTACCTTATTTACCGCGGATTCCGTGTGGCGCGCTATGCACCGGATAAATTCGGCAGTCTTCTGGCGACCGGTATCACCGCCAAGCTGGCTATCCAGACGCTGATGAACCTGTTCGTTGTCACCGGCATCATGCCGGTAACCGGCGCGGCTCTGCCGTTTTTCAGCTATGGCGGCACAGCGTTGCTGCTGCAGCTCGGCGAGATGGGCATCCTGCTCAATATATCGCGGTATATGCGGATTGACGGAAGAAACCAGGATTAAGTTATGGCAATACCGCATAATTTTCGCAAAGCGCCGCGGCAGCGCGACCGGAGCCTGCGCAAGAAGCCGCTGCTTTAATTGTGCGGTGTTGCCTTATGCAAATCGAGGCTGTTTGCAGCATACAAACAGCCTCGATGACTGTGATATTGCTGTCAGGCAGTACCACATGATCCGGTAAACAGGCTTTGCCGGACCATGTGATCCTACCTTGCATTTGAAAAGTAACAAACAGGAGAGGGGAACTCAGTTTTGAAACTGTACATTACGGGAGGCGGCACGGGCGGTCACGTTACACCGGGTCTTGCCATTGCACGCTATTTTGAAAAAAAGCAGCCGCAGACGACGGTGCGTTTTGCCGGTTCGGCACGCGGCATTGAAAATAAGCTGGTCCCGCGTGAGGGATACCCGCTGGACACCATCGAGATCATCGGCATGTCGCGCTCGATGAGCCCGAAGGGCATTCTGCACAATCTGAAGGCGGCAAAGCTGGCTGTCTCGGCGGTCAGCAAGGCGAAGAAGCTGCTGAAACAGGCCAAGCCGGACTGCGTGATCGGCTGCGGCGGCTATGCGTCGTTCGCGGTGGTACGCGCAGCACAGCAGCTCGGCATTCCGACTGTTCTGCTCGAGGTCAACGCGCTGCCCGGCAAGGTAACGCAGATGCTCGCAAAGGACGCGGACCGCGTGCTCGTCTGCTTTGAACAGGCAAAGGAGCTGCTCGGCGGCGGAGATAAGATCATTCTGACCGGTGCGCCGGTGCGCGGTGAGATTCTGGCGGCAGATCGCGCAAAGGCACGCGAGAAGTTCGGTCTGACCGATGATGACCAGCTGGTCGTCTCCTTCTGGGGCTCGATGGGTGCAAAGTACATGAACGAGCACATGGCCGGTGAGCTGGCGCTCGAATGTAAAAACGGCGTGCCCTATCACCATGTTCACGCAACCGGTGCGGCGGCCTGTGAGTGGCTGCCCAGAATGGCGAAGGAGCAAGGCGCCGACTTTGACGAACACCCAAACATCGAAGTGACCGAGTACATCTACGATATGGCCGACCGCATGGCGGCGGCTGACCTGATCGTGTGCCGCGCAGGTGCGGCCACTCTCGGTGAGCTGTGCATGCTCGGCCGTCCGGCACTGCTGGTGCCGTCTCCGTATGTGGCGGAGAATCACCAGGAGAAGAACGCGCGCGCCCTCGAAAAGGAGGGCGGCTGCCGTGTTCTGCTCGAGAAGGACGCCAATCCGCAGGTGCTGTACGACGAGATTCAGGATCTGCTGAGCGACCGCGACCGTCTGCACCGGATGGGGCATGACGCGACAAAGCTGGCAGCGCACGATGCAAGCGAGAAGATCTATCAGGAGATACTCTGGGCAATCGAAAACCATGGCAAGAAGTAACAAAGAAGGGATGCTGTGATGAGACGCAGAAGGCGAAAAAAGCACACGCCCGACCGGATGGAGCAGCAGCGCCGCGGCAGGAAAATCTTTCGTGTGCTGGGACGCGTGCTGCTGACCGGTATTGTGCTGGCGGCTGCCGTGGTGGCGATGACCGTGTTCTTCAAGGTTAAGACCATTTCGGTGGAAGGCGCCAAGCAGTACGGCTCGGAGGAGCTGATCGCCGGTATGGATGTTCAAAAGGGCGATAATCTCTATCTGTGGAACAAAAACCGCGTATTGTCCGACCTGATGCACAGCTTCCCGTATCTGGAAAGCGCACAGCTGCGCCGCAAGCTGCCGGATGGACTGGTGCTGACTGTCACCGAATGCACAGCGGCGGCTGCTGTGAGGAATGAGGATAACACGTTCACTTATATCAGTGCGGGCGGCAAGGTGCTCGAGAACAACGCCGCAGACGGCGGTCTGCCGATCGTGCTCGGCGTTACACTGAATGCGCAGATGGGGGATTTCCTTGCTACCGGCACGGATGCACACGTTGACGCCATGCTGAACGTGCTGGAGAACATGGATGCTGCCGGTCTGCTCGAAAAGATGAGCTTCCTCAATCTGAACGACCTGACCGATGTGCGCATCGGCTATGACAAGCGATTCGACATTCGTGCAGGCGCACTGGACGATCTGACGTACCGTATTCGGTTTGCACAGACCGTTATCAGCGATCGCCTTTCGGCATCGGATATCGGGCGGCTGTACTGGGATGCGCAGAACCGTCTGCACTTTGTGCCGGAGACGGCGGAGGATGTAGCACGCTCCGGTACCGACCAGGCAGGTGACAATCCGGTGACCTCGCCGGCGTACACCAATCCGGACGGCGAAGTCGGCACGACCGACAATACGAACGGCGATGACTCGACCGATTCGAGCAGCGACAGCTCGGACAGTTCGGATAACTCGGATTATTCCGATGATTCGGATTACTCGGACGATTCGTCCTATGACGATTCCTACGATGACGGCAGTTATGACGATTCGTACGACGAATCGTATTACGATGACAGCTATTATGACGACAGCTACGATGGCGAAGGCTGAGTTTTTTCTGCCTATACTGGCGAAAATAACCGAAAACACAAGGGAAAACGCGAAAAAATACAGCCTTTTTCCGTATCGCCCGCCGGTTTGCGGGAAAGACACGGAAAAGATTAAGTTTTTTTTGAGGAATTCGCTAATTCCTGTTGCAAAATAGAATAAATCGAGGTAAAATTAAAACAATAGGGGCGAAGTGCCCTCAAACGCGGTAATTGATAATCAAAGAACGATTCTTTATCATAAAACGGAGGACAACGACAATGGGTTTTGAGTTTGAACAGGGCTTGGATAACGTAGTAAACATTAAGGTCATCGGTGTCGGCGGCGGCGGCGGCAACGCTGTAAACCGCATGGTCGAGAACGGTGTACAGGGTGTTGAGTTCGTTTCCATCAACACGGATATGCAGGCTCTGAATTATTCGCAGGCCAGCACGAAGATCCAGATCGGCGAGAAGCTGACCAAGGGTCAGGGCGCAGGCGCAAATCCGGAGATCGGCCGCAAGGCTGCTGAGGAGAGCAAGGATCAGATCGCAGCGGCTCTCGCTAACACCAATATGGTATTTATCACCGCCGGCATGGGCGGCGGCACCGGCACCGGTGCAGCTCCGGTTGTTGCACAGATCGCTCGTGAGCTGGGCATCCTGACGGTCGGCGTTGTTACCCGTCCGTTCGCATTCGAGGGCAAGAAGCGTCTTGAGCAGGCGCTGAGCGGCATCGAAGAGCTGAACAAGAATGTAGACTCCCTCGTTATCATCCCGAACGAGCGTCTGAAGTATGTATCCGAGCAGAAGATCACCTTCAAGAACGCATTCGAGATTGCTGACGGCGTTCTGCGTCAGGCAGTTAAGAACATTTCCGAGCTGATCACCGTTCCGGGCTTCATCAACCTGGACTTCGCGGACGTTACCTCCGTCATGAAGGACGCAGGCTTTGCTCACATCGGCACCGGCTCCGCTGCAGGCAAGGACAAGGCTGCAGAGGCTGCACGCGAGGCAATTTCCAGCCCGCTGCTCGAGACCTCGATCGACATGGCACACGGCGTTATCGTTTCCGTTATCGGCTCTGATGATATCGGTCTCGACGAGGTTGAGACCGCAGCTACCATGGTTCAGCAGGCGGCTCATCCGGATGCACACATCATCTTCGGTGCATTCATCGACGAGAACATGGACGACGAGATCCGCGTTGTTGTAATCGCAACCGGTTTCGACAATGTTCCGAACTCCGCAAAGATGAGCATGGACGGCAATAAGGACAAGGCTTCCGGCTCCACCGGCCTGTTCACCGAGGCTGCTACCGCAGCGGCTGACAAGAAGCCGGCTCGCGCAACCGCTTCCAAGCCGTCGTCCGATGTTGGCTCTGATGATGCTGCATTTGATGTTCTGATGCGCATCTTCGATAAGGACAACCGATAATCTAACTGATAGCTATTCAAAACAGCCCGTAACAGGGCTGTTTTGTCAGGTATGGGAAGGTTAATTTTAAGGCAACACCGCACAATTAAAGCAGCGGCGCTTTGCGGAAATTTTGTATTCTGATTTTGTTGCGATTTCTTGCAATACGGCAAGTATTGCTGCGAAACCGCGCCTCATCAGTACGCAAAATTTATTCGCAAATCGCTCTTGTTCAATTATGCGGTATTGCCTTAAATGAAATCCATATTAAAGGAGAGTGATCACCGTGAGTACGGACCCTGGAAGTAGACAAATGAATATTACTCGCGGTGGCATTTTCGAGGAGTGCCGCTGCTGAAAGGCGGTATAATATGGTTGAATTTTTCAAAACGGTGGACGGCCGCATCACAGAAGTGAGCGAGTTCACCGAGGGCTGCTGGGTCAACATGGTGCATCCCAGCTCGGACGAGCTGGAGCAGATCGCGCAGGCGGCTCAGGTTGAGGAAGAGTTTGTTCGCGCGGCGCTCGACCCGGAGGAAAGCTCGCGTGTCGATACCGAGGACGAGCAGCTTCTCATGATCGTCGATATCCCGATGGTGGAGAAAAGCTCGGTCGAGGACGGCGGACAGATGTTCACCACCATTCCTATGGGTATTGTCGTGGCGCAGAATGCGGTCATCACGGTTTGTCTGGAGGACAGCATCATCCTGCGCTCCATCGCGGAAGGTGCGGTAAAGGGCGTGCATACCTCGCTCAAGACGCGCTTTGTGTTCCAGATTCTGCTCCGCATTGCAGGTCGATTCCTGAAAAATCTGCGTATGATCGAGCGTGACTTTACCCGCATCGAGAAGCGTCTGTACGACTCCCTCAAAAACGAGGAGCTGATCCAGCTGCTCGGACTGAGTAAATCGCTGGTTTACTTCTCCTCGTCCCTCAAGGGTAACGAGGTTACGATGGAAAAGGTGCTGCGCGGCCGCGTGCTCAAGCTGTATGAGGACGACCGCGACATTCTGGAGGACGCGCTGATCGAGGTCCGTCAGGCCATCGAGATGGCGAATATCTATTCCAACATTATGGCGGGTACGATGGATGCTTATGCTTCCGTCGTTTCCAACAATCTGAATATCATCATGAAGGTTTTGACCATCCTGACCATTATCATGACGATTCCGAATATCGTGTTCGGCTTCTTCGGTATGAATATCGGCGAAGGACAGATACCGGGCGACTGGGTCTGGTGGATGCCGCTGGCCATTACGGTGGTCGGCTGCTTCTTTGCATGGTGGATGCTGAAGAAGAAAAATCTGGACTGATACAAGCTGCGCTTCCGAGAAATACTCGGAGGCGTTCTTTTTTGCCTTCTGTACACATAGGATAAAGCAAAAGCAGGAGGGACAATGCCATGATCGTTTTTGCGGCAAAGGTGTCGGTGAGGAAAATCGTAGTGGGCGTGCTGGCGGTCGGGCTGGTGCTGGTCGGCGCGGCAGCACTGCTGCCGAAAACGGCAGAGGCGGATACCGCGGTCAGCGCTGAAGGTGCAGCGCTCAGTGCAAAGCTGAAAACGAACGAGGACCGGGTAGCTCTGCTGACCGCCTGCGGTTGGTCGGTGGAGAACGAACCGGTCGGCACACAGGAGGTGCAGATACCCGATACCTTCGATGAGGTATATGAGCAGTACAACGCTATTCAGCAGGCGCAGGGACTGGATCTTACGCCGTATCAGGGCAAACGCGCCACGCTGTATACCTACGCGCTGACCGCCTATCCTACCGGGGAGCAGGGCGTGACCGCCAACCTTTTGGTGCGCAGAAACCGCCTGATCGCAGCGGATATCACATCCGCACAGACGGATGGATTTGTGCATGGCCTGCTGGATATGCCGCAGACCTGACAGCGGCGGGCAATGACTTCCGGAAACTGCATAACTGTGCAATTCAACGAAAAAGTTATCATAGGTTTATGGTATCTATTGGTAACTTTCGGGGGATTGCACTTTTTTTGCATTTAGCTATTGTGCAATTTGCGAAAAAGTGTTATCCTTATAAAAGAAATGTATTGGCGGAGGGGACAAAATGCCACAGATGCGATTGGACAAATTGCTGTCCCACCTGAACTGCGGCAGCCGCAAGGAAGTGCAGGCGCTCATTCGTGCGGGACGCGTCTCGGTGGACGGCACCGTGCAGAAGGATCCGGCGTTCAAGGTCGATCCCGACCGGTCGCAGACGGCGGTGGATGGCACCGTGCAGCGCTACCGCGCACAGCGGTACTATATGCTCAACAAGCCGATGGGTGTTATCACGGCAAGCCGCGATGAGCGTCACGATACCGTGCTTGAGCTGTTTCCGGCCGAGCTGCGGCGCGGCCTGTTTGCGGTGGGAAGGCTGGACAAGGACACCGAGGGACTGCTGCTCATCACGGATGACGGCGCGCTCAGCCATGCGCTGATGAGTCCGAATCGCCATGTCGAAAAAGAGTACGAGGCGGTCGTGGACGGCGCGCTGGCAGCGGATGCAGTCTCACGCTTCGAGCAGGGCATGACCCTGCGGGACGGCACGGAATGCAAGTCGGCGAAGCTGGAAATCCTCGAGACCGAGCCGGAGCTGCGCGTGCGTGTGACGCTCAAAGAGGGCAAATACCATCAGGTCAAGCGCATGATCGCGGCAGTCGGCGGTACGGTAACGGTGCTCAAACGCCTGCGGCTGGGTGGTCTCTGGCTGGATAAAACACTCGCGCCCGGCGAATTTCGGGAACTGACACAGGAGGAATTGGAAAAACTTACCTCGCAAACTTGAAAAACTTAAAAAATCTACAAATTTTTTTGAGTTTTTTGTACAAAAATGCGCGGACATGTGATATAATGACTTAAAATGTATAGGGAACTTTTGGCGTTCTTGTGAAGAATGTCATAGGCAGAATCACCATTAGCGGTGAGAACACCATAAAGAGTAAGCGTTTCGGCGAACGGATGCGGAGTAAAGCGCCGGGGCGCGTGAAAAAGACGGGAAAGGTGATGGAAATGGCTTCGAGATTGTTCCAGTCGATTGTTTTGCAGATGAAGGATACGGTGGATCGTACGATCGGCATTGTTGACGCAAGCGGTGCGGTCGTAGCATGTACCGATCTGCCTCGTATCGGTGAAATGCGGGAGGAAGCAATCACTGAGCTGGGCTTCGCCGGCGAGATCGTTCGTTTCGGCGGTTATACTTATCATACAACGGGCGACCGTGCGTCGCGTCTGGAATACGCTGTATTCGTACAGGGCGAGGACGAGCTGGCGCGCAGTATCTGTTCGCTGGTTGCAGTTTCGATCAACAATATCAAGACGCTGTATGACGAAAAGCACGACAAGGCTACTTTCGTAAAGAATATCATTCTGGATAATATCCTGCCGGGCGATATTTATATCAAGTCCCGCGAGCTGCACTTCGGCAACGATGTGCCGCGCGTGGTATTCCTCGTGCGCCAGCAGGCGCCGGCTGATGTTGCCGCGATCGACGTGGTAAACGGCATGTTCCCGGACAAGCAGAAGGATTTCGTGCTGCATATCTCCGAGACGGACATCGTTGTTGTCAAGGAGGTCAAGGCAGGCAGTGAGATCAAGGATCTGGTCAAGCTGGCAGGCTCTATCGAGGAGACACTGCTCAGCGAGCTGTCGGTCAAGTGCCTGATCGGCATCGGCTCGGTATCCTCTCAGATGAAGGATATCGCAAAGTCTTTCAAGGAGGCTACGACTGCAATCGAGGTCGGTGCGGTATTTGACACTGAGAAGAACATCATCAGCTTCGAGAATCTGGGCATTGGCCGTCTGATCTATCAGCTGCCGATCACGCTGTGTGAGATGTTCCTGTCTGAAGTATTCCGCAAGGGCTCGATCGACTCGCTCGATCAGGAGACGCTGTTCACGATTCAGAAGTTCTTCGAGAACAACCTGAACGTATCCGAGACCTCGCGCAAGCTGTTCGTACACCGCAATACGCTGGTGTACCGTCTTGAGAAGATTAAAAAGCTGACCGGTCTGGACCTGCGTGAGTTCGATCACGCGATCGTATTTAAGGTAGCGCTCATGGTTCGAAAATACCTTGCAAGCCGCGAAGAAGGTACCAGATAATCGCTGTCTGTTCATAAAATCTACACAGGAAAGACGTAAATTGTGCAATAATGCCACAGTTTGTCGGCTTGCGCATAAACATGATATCTGTTATAATAGACAAAGGTGTATATGTTTACACCTTTGTCTTTTTTGTTTGCTGGAAGGCGAAAATGCCCAATCCGGGGCATTCGCACGCCTTCTGCGTTGGCACCGAGGAGGATTGCCTGTGATACGAATGAGTGAAGCCACCGTGGTTTACGAAAACGGAACCCGGGCGGTGAACAAGGCGAGTCTGCGTGTAGACGAGGGAGAATTTGTCTTTCTGGTCGGCGCGTCCGGCTCGGGTAAAACCACGATCATCAAGCTGCTGACCGGTGAGGTTCGGCCGAGCGAAGGCCGCGTTATCGTCAACAACTACGATATCGGCAGAATGAAAAAGCGGCAGATTCCGTATCTGCGCCGTACATTGGGCGTTGTCTATCAGGATTTCCGCCTGATCAACACCAAAACCGTTTACGAGAACGTCGCATTTGCCATGCGCGCCGTCGGTGCCAAGGGCAAGGCCATCAAGCAGCGCGTGCCGTATGTGCTCGATCTGGTCGGTCTGGCCGACAAGGCGCACGAAAAGCCGATGAATCTTTCCGGCGGTGAGCAGCAGCGTGTCGCAATCGCGCGTGCGCTGGTCAACAACCCGCGCCTCATCATCGCGGACGAGCCGACCGGCAACCTTGATCCTGCGCGTTCGCTGGAGCTGATGACCCTGTTTGAAAAGATCAATGAGCTTGGCACGACCGTGCTGATCGTAACGCACGAAAAGGGTCTGGTAGACGAATTTGAAAAGCGCGTTGTTGTGATCGACAACGGTGAAGTCATCAGTGATCAGACAGGTGGGTATTATCAGATATGAGATCAATCGCTTACTATTGGAAGGAAGGCCTGCGCAACATTTTCAAGCACGGCTTCATGTCCGTGGCGGCCGTGGTGATCATGGTCGTAAGCCTGCTGCTGACAGGCACGGTTACGCTGGTGGCCTACAACATTACGAATAACATTACGAGACTGCAGCAGTCCAACCAGATCGTAGTCTGGATCGACGATTCGCTCACCACGCGTGAGGCGAAAACGCTGCAGACGCAGTTCGAGAAGATCGACAACATTGCGTCGATCGCCTTCGAGGACCGCGATGTCGCGCTTGAACAGTACCGCAAGGAGCTGGGCGACGACGCAGACATCCTCGAGGATTACAACGCGGACAACAATCCGCTGCGCAACAGCTATGTGTTTACCCTGAATGATTCTACGCAGGCGGACGCAACGATCAAAGAAATCGAAGCGGTTGACGGGGTTGCAAGCGTACGCGCGGATGAGGATGTTATCCGCAAGCTGATTCAGATTCAGCGCGTGTTCAACATGATCGCGGCGGCGATGATCGTTGGTCTGGCCGTTATCTCGATCTTCATTATCTCCAACACGGTAAAGCTGGCTATGTTTGCCCGCCGTGAGGAGATCTCCATCCAGAAGATGGTCGGCGCGACAAACTGGTTTATCCGCTGGCCGTTTGTCATCGAAGGCATGGTGCTCGGTCTGGTTGCCGGCGGACTGGCCTTCCTCGCGGAATGGGGTCTGTATACCGAGCTGTACAACGTGGCAGGTACGGTTTCTCTGTCCTCGTTCCATCTGCTCTCGTTCGATGTGCTGCGCTGGTGGGTGCTGGGCGTGTACGCAGGTGCAGCCGCACTGTTCGGCATCGGCGGCTCGGTAACGAGTATCCGCAAGTTTATGGATGTATAACGACTGCATAAAGGAGCGAATGTTTCAATATGATGAAAAAGAAAACCGTGCGCCTGATTTCCTGCATTATTGCGGGCATCCTGGTCGCAGCGATGGTGTTCTCGATGATTGCCTCCGGTCTGGTTTATGCCGGTGCGGTGAGCAGTAAGGAACTGAAAAGCAAGCTGTCCGATCTGGAGGATCAGAAGGCATCGGTCAAGGCGGAGCTTGACAGTCTGGCAGGTCAGGTGGACGAGGTCGAAAAGACCCGCGCCGCACTGCAGAAGGAGATCAAGCTCACCAAGGAGGAGATTACGACCGTAACGGCGTACATCGACCGCCTGCAGGACCAGATCGACGTCAAGACGACCGAACTGGATGCTGCGATCAAGGCGCTTGACAGCAAGAAGGAGCGTTTTTCTGAGACTGTCCGCACGACGTATGAGCAGGGCGAGACCAGCTATCTGGAGGTCCTGCTGAACGCGTCCAACTTCTCTGATCTGCTCAGCCGTCTGGAGATCGTTTCTGCGATCATGGACGATAATAAGAAGATCGTAGCGGAGTACACCGCCGCGAAGGAGGATATTCAGCAGAAGCGCGACGACCTGCAGGCCACCCAGGACGAGCAGGTACAGTATCAGGAAAACCTGAAGTACAAGGCTGAGGAGCTGAAATCCAGCGAGGAGCAGCAGAAGGCGCTGCAAGAAAGTCTGAAATCCTACCAGAAGGAGCAGAAGGCGGAGTACGAGCGCATCACCAGCGAGATGGACACCGTAAGTAACCAGATCGCAGAGCAGTCCCGCAAGGAAGCTGCTGCGGCAGCAGCAGCGGCCGCGGCCGCTAAGAAGAAGGGCGGCAGCTCGTCCTCGAGCACGACCACCACGACCAGCAGCGGCGCGACCCGTTACAGCGGCACGTTCACCTGGCCGCTTCCGGGTTACACCAATAATTCGAGTGCCTATGGCTGGCGTGTACATCCAATCTTCGGTACCCGCAAGTTCCACAAGGGCGAGGATATTCCGGCACCGACTGGCACACCGATCGTAGCAGCCGCATCCGGCACGGTTACTACCGCAGGCTGGGTTTCCGGCTACGGCAACTATACCGTTATCAATCACGGCGGCGGCGTTATGACGGCTTACGGTCATCAGTCTGCCATCCATGTTTCGGTTGGCCAGACGGTAACCGCCGGTCAGACCATCGGTCTGGTAGGCTCTACCGGCAACTCGACCGGTCCGCATCTGCACTTTGAGGTGTATGTAAACGGTTCGACGCAGAACCCGATGAGTTACTTCAACTAACGCAATCACATAAAAGGGGAGAGTGTAACGCTCTCCCTTTTCTCGTGGAGGAGGACAAACCATGAAAAAACTGCGGGAGAGACAGGTCTCTCTGCGGATAGCGCTGACCATGTGTGCTGCGGCAGGCGCGATAACGGCAGTCATCTGCCTGATTTCCACCGGCTGGAACACCAACGAGGTCGGAAAAAAGCTGCGCGAGATCGACCGGCTGGTGTCGGACAAGTACGTTGGGGAACTGGACGCAGACAATGTTGCGGATTATGCTGCGGCAGGCTATATTACCGGTCTGGGAGACAAGTGGTCGTCGTATATTCCTGCGGAAAACTACGAAGCCTACCGCATGAGCGGTGAGGGCAAGGGCTGCGGCATCGGCGTTTCGGTGACGAGCACCGAGACGAGTATTCGTGTTACGCTCGTGTACGATGATTCGCCTGCGGCGAAGGCCGGCATCGAAAAGGGCGATTACATTCTCGGTACGGGAGATCTGACGACCGAAAAGGACGGTTCGAGTGCGGTTATCAGTGCAATTTCCGGCAAAGAGGGGACCGATGTGACCGTCACGGTCAAGAAGGCAGACGGCTCCGCCAAGGAGCTGACCATGCAGCGTGCCGTTGTCACGCAGAAGATGGCATGGGGAAAAATGCTGAATGATAAAATCGGCTATATCCGCATCGAGAATTTCCACGACGGCTGTGCCGACCAGTTCAAGACGGCGCTGCAGTCGCTGACCGACAGCGGCGCACAGTCGCTTGTCATTGACGTGCGCCACAACGGCGGCGGCCGTGTCAAGGAGATGAGCGCGGCACTCGATCCGCTGCTCGGTGAGGGCACCATTATGACGCTGCGCATGAAAAACGGCTCGGAGACCGTTTACACCTCGGATGCAGACCATATTGACCTGCCAATCGCGGTGCTCATTGACGACCAGAGCATTTCGGCAGCAGAATTTTTCGCGGCGGCGCTGCAGGAGTACGACCGCGCAACACTCGTCGGCACGCACACCACCGGCAAGGGACGCGCTCAGCGCACCTACCAGCTGAGCGACGGCTCGGCGGTCAATCTGTCTGTCGAAGAATACTTTACGCCCAAGGGCAAAAGCCTTGCGGATGTCGGCATTGCGCCGGATATTGAGGTGAAGCTGACCGATGAGCAGACGCAGAACTTTTTCTTCCTGACGCCGGAAACCGATCCGCAGCTTCAAAAAGCGATGGAAACTGTGGGATAATCGAGCGCTCCGGCAGAAAATCGGACAGAAAATGGTCGAATCGCTTGACATGGCATTGGTGCTTAATTTATAATATAGTGTACTGTACGGCTCGAAAGCCGATGACACTGAGTAAGAAGGGTTTGCAAACATGGCAAAAGAAATTAAACTGACACAGGAAAGTCTGGACGCATATAAGGACGAACTGGAATATCTGAAAACTACCCGTGCGGATGAGGTTGCAGAGCAGCTGAAGGAAGCACGCTCCTTCGGCGACCTGTCCGAGAACGCCGAGTATGATGAAGCCAAGAACGAGCAGGGCAAGCTGTATTCCCGCATTGCCGAGCTTGAGGAGATCATCAAGCACGCAGTCGTTGTAACCGGCGACAGCTACGCTGCAGACGAGGTTTCTCCCGGCTGCCGCTTTATTGTTAAGGATCTCGAGGAGGACGAGGAAGAGGAGTACCACTTCGTCGGCTCTCAGGAGGCCGATCCGATGGACGGTAAGATCTCCGATGAGTCTCCGTTCGGCAAGGCTATGCTGGGCAAGAAGGTCGGCGATGTTGTTGAGGTCGAGGCACCGATCGGCATCGTAAAGTACGAGATCATCAAGATCGAGAAGTAATTCGATTCGTCCTAACGGACGTTAAATGTAAATCTATATGAAAGATGGGGAAGATATGGCAGAACAGCATCAGGCGCAGGATCAGCACGAGCAGACCGCGGAGGAACTGCACGAGCTGAAGCGCATTCGCCGCGAAAAGCTGGCAGAACTGCAGGCTGCGGGCAAGGACCCGTTCCAGCAGGTGCGCTTTGAGCGCGATCATTATACCACCGATATTCATGAGCATTTTGATGAGCTGGAAGGCAAGACCGTTCGTCTGGCAGGCCGCATGATGTCCAAGCGCATCATGGGCAAGGCTTCCTTCTCGGATATGCGCGACCGCTACGGCCGTCTGCAGCTTTATATCAAGCGCGACAACGTAGGCGAGGACGTATACAAGGGCTACAAGAAGTTCGATATCGGCGATATCATCGGTATCGAGGGCGAGGTATTCCGTACCCAGAAGGGTGAGATTTCGGTTTCCGTAACCGAGCTGACGCTGCTCTCCAAAAACCTTGCACCGCTGCCGGAGAAGTGGCACGGTCTGAAGGATACCGATATGCGTTACCGTCAGCGCTATGTTGACCTGATCGTCAACCCGGAGGTACGCGATACCTTTGAGAAGCGCTCCGCTATCGTGCGCGAGATCCGCAACTTTATGGATTCCCGCGGCTTTATGGAGGTTGAGACCCCGTGTCTGAACACCATTCCGGGCGGTGCTGCGGCTCGTCCGTTCATCACCCATCACAACGCGTTGGATATTGATATGTATCTGCGTATTGCGACCGAGCTGCACCTCAAGCGTCTGATCGTAGGCGGTCTGGAGCGCGTATACGAGATCGGTCGTATTTTCCGTAACGAGGGCATGGACACCAAGCACAATCCGGAGTTCACCACCATCGAGCTGTATCAGGCATACACCGATTACCACGGCATGATGGATATTACTGAGGACATGGTAATCCATGTCTGCGAAAAGGTTCTGGGCGGCACCAAGGTGATGTACCAGGGCACCGAGATCGACTTCACCAAGGGCTGGAAGCGCATGACCATGGCTGAGGCTGTCAAGGAGTATGCCGGCATCGACTTTATGGCACTCACTCCGGAGGAGGCGCTCGAGGCTGTCAAGGCCAAGGGCCTCGAAATCGAAAAGGGCAAGGAGAACTGGGGCGACCTGATGAGCCTGTGCTATGACGAGTACGTTGAGGAGAACCTCATGCAGCCGACCTTCATCACCGATTACCCGGTTGAGATTTCTCCGCTGGCAAAGCGCAAGCCGTCCGACCCGCGTCTGACCGAGCGCTTCGAGTGCTTTGTTTACGGCCGCGAGCTGTGCAATGCATTCTCCGAGCTGAACGACCCGATCGACCAGAAGGAGCGCTTTGAGCGTCAGGTTGCTCTGCGCGCCGCAGGCGACGAGGAAGCCGGCATGATGGACGAGGATTTCATCAACGCTCTGGAATACGGTATGCCTCCCACGGGCGGCATGGGCATGGGCATCGACCGTCTGGTCATGTTCCTGACCGACGCTGCATCCATTCGCGACGTTCTGCTGTTCCCGACAATGAAACCTTTGGACTAAAAAGTTCGAAAGTTGGCCGTGTTTGCAGGGTTTTCTGCATGATTATGATACAGAAAAGCTGGGCTGTATGCCAACGTGTGCCAAGCGTATGCCAATCCGTGTCGAAGTCGGCAGAATGCCCCAAAAATCACACATTTGCAAAAGTTTTACTGCCGCATCAGAGTAATCTGGTGCGGCGGTTTTTGCGTTTACAACTGATTTTGTGTGCCGAAAAATAACCTCTGTTTCCAATGTGGAAGCAGAGGCTTTTTTATGTCCAAAAATTTTTTGAAAAATCTCAAAAGTTTTTTATCAGTTTTTGAGGTTGAAGGTTGTAGTTGATTAGTGAGAGGCAAAGTTGATGGCCTCCCGCAAAACTGAATAACAGTCATCAGGTACGTTACCTGCACCGAGGGAAACCTCAAGCTGTTATCGACGGTGCGCCATGATTCCGGAAACGGAGGAGCGATCAAACTGATTCGATAGAAAGCCGGACTGCTACCGGCGGAGGCGATGAAATGTGCAAGGGATAATGATACTTCCGTAATTCGCGGCCCGGTCATAAAGAAGGCGGGGAGGTGAAATGCCTATGGAGCTGGTTCGCAGCCAGCCGCCTGATGATGCCCGGCACACAGAGCATAGAGAAGAACAGTGTGCGTACATAACAAAAAGGAGGAAAATGTTATGAATGAAGAATTAACTCTCGAAAAGCTCGCAGATCTGGCAGTTCACTATCCGGAGTACCTGATTGATGCGGCGGCAGAGCACTTTAACGGTGATGAATGTAAACTGGAGGCTATCGCGGTTGTGGTCAGTGGACTTAACGATCTGTATATGCCGAGTTCCACACTGCTCTTTATTCGGGTGCTTTCCAAAATGCTTGATATGGAAGTTGAACTTCCGGCTGAACTGATGGACAACCCGTATCTCTGCGCATGGTTTATGCGTGAATTCGCCTATTGGCTGCTTCAGTATGTGGATGACTACTGCAAGCTGTCGCAGGATGAGTGAGCGCCTGGGCGCTCACATACATAGCTGCCTGATTCAGACAGCTTAAAATGAGAAAGGAGGAAACCAATATGGAACAATGCAGAGTAATCGCAATTACCAATCAGAAAGGCGGCGTTGGAAAGACCACCACAACGGTAAATCTGGGTGTCGGCTTGGCGAAACAGGGAAAGCGAGTGCTGCTGATTGACGCAGACCCACAAGGCAGTTTAACAATCAGCCTTGGAGAGCGTAATCCGGATCAGCTGAGTGAAACACTCTCTGATGTAATGGAATGCGTCATCAACGATAAGTCGCTACCGGAGAACTTCGGATTGCTGAGAAGTACAGAGGGCGTTGACCTGATGCCTGCGAATATCGAGCTGTCCGGTACAGAAGTCGGCTTGTTCAATGTGATGAGCCGAGAGTATGTGCTGAAAAGCTACATTGATTCGGTCAGCAAAAACTATGACTATATCCTGATTGACTGTATGCCGTCCCTTGGCATGATGACCATCAATGCGCTGGCAGCGGCTGACCGGGTGATTATCCCGTCGCAGCCGAGTTTTCTGTCAACGAAAGGTCTGAATCAGCTGATGCACTCGGTTGCCAAGGTCAAACGCCAGATCAATCCACGTCTGAACATCGATGGCATTCTATTGACGATGGTGGATAACCGAACTAACAACGCAAAAGCCATTTCTACAGCGCTGAGAGCCGCTGTAAGCGATCGAGTCCGTGTCTTTGATACGCAGATACCCTTTTCCGTCCGTGCTGCTGAAAGCACCCAGGAAGGGCAAAGTATCTTTGCCTATGATAAGGGCGGAAAGGTTGCAGCTGCGTATGAGGCGGTGACGAAGGAGGTGTTGGAGCATGAGTCGAAAGAAAGACATCGATCTCGATCTGACGGGGTTCGCTGAACTGTTTATGAATGATGAGGGACGAGCAGAAAGTCGCTTGCCTCGCATCTATGATATCCCCTTATCTGAGATCGACGATTTCCCGAACCACCCATTCAAAGTTAAAATGGACGAGGACATGAACCAGCTTGTGCAGAGCGTGAAAGAGCGCGGCGTTATTACACCGATTACGATCCGCCAGAAAGAAGATGGCCGGTATGAAATCGTATCAGGGCATCGACGACGAAAGGCTTGTGAACTGTCCGGTCTGGAGCGCGTTCCCGCAGAAATTAAGGAGCTGTCCAGAGATGAAGCAATCATCCTGATGGTAGAATCCAATTTGCAGCGCTCAATCATTCTTCCGAGTGAAAAGGCATTCAGCTACAAGATGCGTCTGGAGGCGATGAAGCGACAGGGACAGAGAACGGATTTAACTTTGTCCCCAGTGGGGACTAAGTCCGGACGTAGTTCAGAAGTAATTACAGCAGAAACAGGTGACAGCAGAAATCAGATTTATCGCTATATCCGTCTGACAGAGCTAATTCCTGAATTGCTGGATATGGTTGACGAGAACAAGATCGCTTTTCGCCCTGCCGTTGAACTCTCCTATTTGACGGAAACGGAACAGCACAATCTTCTGAACAGCATCAGCTACAATGATGCCACGCCATCACTCCCGCAAGCCATTCGGCTCAAAGAGTTCTCCAAAGCTGGAAAGCTGAGTGCGGAGGTCATCGAAGCGATTCTTGGTGAGGAAAAGCCAAACCAGAAAGAGAAAATCAGCTTCAAGGCAGAACGGCTGCGTCCGTATATTCCCTCGACAGTGCCGCTGGAGAAAACCGAGGATTATATCATCAAGGCGCTGGAGTATTATCAGCGTGTACAGGAGCGCAAGAAAAGAGAACAAGCAAGATAACCTCTATCATGGGGAAAGTATGCCCATTTGCGGTACAACTCTCCCTCTTCCCCGCTCTTTCATTCCCCCTCTCACACTCTCCCCTTTAGTAAACCATCTGTATTACTACCTGAGAAGTAATTATAGGGGCTGCAAAATCGCGAAGGAGGTGGTTGCAATGTAGCTATGATTGGACACAAGAAAACAGCGGCGGATTTTCCTCCACAGCAAGGACTGTGGAGTTTTTTCATGCCGCAAATCAAGACAAACGGAGGTATCTCAAATGAAAGCTAGAACGAAAAAGTTCGGCACGAGAGCCGTTGCCATGCTGCTTTCGGCAATGACGGCATTCTCAACGTTTCCTGTTTCGGCTGGTGCTGCCCAAGTGAACAGTTATCATGATCCTGCGGAGCACTGGATGCAGGCTTCTGGTCGAACGAATGAGCTGGATGTCAATGCGGTTGTAACGCATGAAACCTTCAATTGCGGCGTATGCGGCAAGGCAACTTCTTTTCAGGCGTTCCGGACTCCGGAGTATACGAGGGACGGCCAGACTGCTATGAACCGGAATGTGAAATATTCGGACGGTACGATGGTCGGCGGCTCGGGTACGGGCACGATCCTGGATGGCGTTCCCGGTCAGAACGCGAGCTATACGGGTTATCACTGGACGAAAGCAGTATGTGAGACCTGCGGTACGATCAACAGCAACATGAGCATTAACGATTATGGTTTCGGCAAGAACGTCTATTGGCTCTATGACTGTGACTCGAAATTCATGCAGGAACTGCCCGAACAGAAAACCTATGAGTATGTGGACAGTACCTATCACAAGGTCACAACGACCGGCGGTGAGTATTGCGCGTTCTGTTACGGCACGAATCACACCAAGAGCAGTGTTCTGGAACGGCATGACATGGAGAAAGAAATCCTTTCTCAGCCTGCCAATGGCCGGTTTGCCATCGTAGAGAAGTGCAAGGACTGCGACTACGCAAAATACGAGTATGTGGGTGCAAAGTCCGTTGTTGCCAGCTACTACGGTGTTGTGGACGGAGCACCGCACACCATCAGTGTGACAGACCTTTCTGATGCCGGTGTACGCACGGAAATCCGCTACGGCAACAGTGCAGACAGCTGCACAATGACCAGCGCGCCGAACTATACCGACAAGGGACAGTACGATGTGTATTATCAGATTACCTACACCTATCAGGGCGTAGAGATGACCGAGAACGGTGTAGCAAACGTCTGGCTGCATGATGAAACCACTAAGGATGACGGTAAGTGCAGCTGCGGCTGCTCAGACCCGAACTGCGGCTGCGAGGATAAAAACTGCGGCGGCAACTGCTGCACAGATAAAGGCTGCGGAGAAAAGCATCACTTCACGCTGCTGGATTCCGTAAAGGCCGGCTGCAAGACGCTGGGTTATGATCGCTATTTATGCACAGCCTGTGGAAAGATCGAAAAGCGCGATTATGTAGATTCTCTGGGTCATGCATGGCAGAGTGTAAAGATTCGCGAAGCCACCTGCGAAACGGAAGGCAAGCTACTAGCAATCTGCTCTCGCTGTGGTGAAATGAAAGAAACGGCAATGCCCAAGGGTGAGCACAAGTTTGAAACCCATTCGGTTGCGGCTACCTGCACCAATCCCGGCTATACCGTTCGTGAGT
This sequence comes from Butyricicoccus sp. AM05-1, assembly GCF_003474415.1. Taxonomy (NCBI): domain Bacteria; kingdom Bacillati; phylum Bacillota; class Clostridia; order Eubacteriales; family Butyricicoccaceae; genus Butyricicoccus; species Butyricicoccus sp. AM05-1. The sequence goes on from NZ_QUDG01000004.1 coordinate 168,303, forward strand.
GCTCGATTTGCGGAGAGCGGCACATCGAAGATATTACTGCGACTCTGGCACACAAGTACGAAGACCATGTGATTCCCGCCACCTGTGAATATGGCGGCAAGACCATTCATCGCTGCGATGGCTGCGGCAGTGCATTCGTAACAGATTATACGGAACCGCTCGGCCATAGCTGGGACAAGGGTACTCTGGTGACGAATGCAACCTGCACCGGTGAGGGCGTGATGGAATATCACTGCGTTCGCTGCGGTGAGCACAAAATCGAGGGAAATGCTGCTGCCGGTCATGTTCCCGGTTCTGCGGCTACCTGTACGGAGCCTCAGCTTTGTACAAAATGCGGTGCGGTTCTGAATAAGGCACTGGGCCATGACTATAAGACCGAAATCACTAAGCCGACTTGCACGGAGATGGGTTACACCATGATGACCTGTACTCGCTGCGGCGATTCCAGCAAGACCGATTATACCAAGGCAACCGGTCACAAGCCGGGTGACTGGATCATCGATAAGCAGCCTACTGCGGACTCCGAAGGCAGCAAGCACAAGGAGTGTACTGAGTGCGGCGAAAAGCTGGATACGCAGCCGATCGAGAAAATCTACAACAGCGGTATGACTGACAGCAAGGGCCAGGCTGTTGTGGGCGGTTATCTGGTGACGGTAACGGATACGGAGGATAAAACGCCTGTTTCCAATGCGTCCGTGGTGCTGAACAAGGACAACAGCATTTCCATCCGTCTGCCGAACAGCAGACTGCTGGACTATGATGATCAGACCACTGTTCTGGTACAGCTGGTAAAGGATAAGAGCGCCGTTCAGGGTATGCGTATCGCTGTGACCGACAAGAATGATAACTATGCAGCAGATCAGACCGACAAGGCCGGTCAGATTACGGTTCCCATTGGAAACGGAAAGACCAACGAGGATGGCAAGATTACGGAGGGTTACGAAGATGCAGATCGTGACCGCTGGACGCTGACGATCAAGGTGGTTCACACTGACACCGGACGTCCGATTCAGGGTTCTGAGGTGTCCATTGGCAAGACCGGCAATATTACGGTTGAACTGCCCAAGGGCGTTGATATGGACAGCAAACATCAGGTGACGGTGATTGTAACCGACCCGCAGAAGGTGCCGCAGAAGAATATCAATGTGATTGTGAAGAACGATCTGGGTGACAAGGCCACCGGCAAGACTGATAAGAACGGTGAGGTTACGGTTCCCGAAGTCGAGAGAACGGAACATCACAGCGCTTATGTCGTTGGCTATACGGATGGTACGTTCGGACCGGAACGTAATATGACCCGCAGCGAAGCAGCAGCGATTTTTGCACGACTGCTGGCGGATAAGAATGGGGGCAACATTTCCCCTGTGGCAAAGACCAAGTTCAGTGATGTGCCTGCGTATGCGTGGTACAGCGGTTATGTGAAATATCTGAACAACAATGGCGTGACCTATGGCAACAGCAAGACCAACTTTGCACCGGACAAGCAGATTACCCGTGCCGAGTTTACCACTCTGGCGGTTCGCTTCTTTGATGTGTACGGCGATGGCGATGCTGAAATCATGGAACAGTTCAAGAGCTTTGATGATGTGAGCGACGGCTACTGGGCGGCAGAGTATATTAAGGCAGCTGCAAAGCATGGCTGGATCACCGGCTATGGGGACGGTTCGTTCCGCGCTGACCGTCAGATTACCCGCGCAGAGGTCATGACGATTGTGAACCGACTGCTTGGACGTGCGGCTGATCTGGAGTATGTCAGCGATAATCTGAGGAAGCTGAATACCTTCCCGGATGTAAGCCGCCGTTACTGGGCGTACAGTGATATTCTGGAAGCAGCAAACGCACACAATGCCATTCTGGGCACTGAGGAAAGCTGGTACAAGTAAGGCTTTCCAGTGGTCTGTCAATCGACAGGCCACATACATACCGTTTGCATATTTGCAAACACTTCTTACGGCATATATGATGAAGTCAAGAGAAAGGAGTGCTTGCAAATGTTCAAACGAGAGAATACAGTTCAGCTGGAAATCACATATAAGGAATTGCAGATGCTCCGGAGATATCTGCTCATCTGGAGAAATAAGCTGCTGGCGCAGGGACATATTACCGATCCGGTTGATGAACTGCTGGTCAAACTGGGCTGAAAAGCAAATAGACTTACATACATCGGCTGCTGCTTGTGCAATGGCCGATGTTCTTTTATCCGGGAGGAGGATTGAAAATGAGAAAGCGTGTAATCTGCGGCACAGCGGCAGCAGCGACTGTCATTGGTGTATTGCTTTGGCGCTGGTGGCGAAAGTAGAACAACACCCTGTCCATTATGGACAGGGTGTTGTTATGAGAATTACTTGATCCAGACAGAGGCGGGGTCGAAGTTGCTGAATGTGCAGCCGGATTGTGCAAAGGCAGTGCCGAGATTATAAGAACCAAAGCTGAAATACATGGTGATTTCGGAGCCGAGGAGGTCAGACTGAGCCTTCAAAGCCATTTGTTCTGCCTGCGCCTTCAGATCAGCGGCATTCATTGACTTCCACCAGCTTTTGAATTTGTCCATGGAAAGCGGGCCGGAATAAACGGCAGTGAAGATATGCTCATTACCGTATCGGGTGACCGGCTTTTCCGTGACCGTCCACTGAGAGGAAAAACTGCCAGTGCTATTGGTGGTTCGTGCAGCACCGACTACAGTAGCCATGTTTTTGGCGGAATCATAACCGACGGTCAGACCGTATGCTTCAGCCAGCGCACGAACCGGTGCATAGGTCGTGCCGTTGTAGGTGAAAACAAGAGCATCACGGCCCTGTGCATCTTTAGGCTGAAAAACCTCGCCATTGACCATGACCTGTGCTGGCTGGACGTTGAGGGTGATAAGACCGCCGGCTGCAAAGGCGGAAACTGTTGCAGAACTGATCAGCAGAGCCGCTAATGCACCGGACAGAAAGTATGTAATTCGTTTCATGGGAGTACCTCCGATTCATTTTGATGAATTTAGTGTAAAGGCGAAACTGCACAAGCGCAAAGGTACGGCTACATACACTGCAAGCAGCGTATGAAATCACATAGATGAGGAGGAAAGACGATGGATATTGAAGTAAGACCTGCCACAAAGACCGAGCAGATGTACTGCTATACGCAGTCTGACCAGATTATGGGACAGACCGGCTGCATCGGTCATTTGCGTGCAGATATGGGTGACAGTGGCGATCAGTTCTTTCATGACTGGACCAGTCATTGCGAAAGGCTTCTGACGCCCGAGTTTGATGACGAGTTGAATCAGGTAATCAATCATCTGAGAGAAGATGGCGGTTTTTTGAAAAGCAGAGCGGCGGTATCAGCGTACTGTTACCGTCAGATCGACAGTGCGATTGATCTTTCCAGTCAGGATTTCGCGTTCCGTGCGGATACAAAGGATTATTCTTATCTTCTGCGGCTGAATCCACAGAAAGGAATGTATACGGTTTACTGCTACTGCTACAAGAGAGAGTTTCTGGACCATCATTTGCATCAGGCAGAAAAAGGGATTCGCTTTATCACATCGGATTATACGGCGCTCTTTCGCCTGCCAGATGGCGGTAAAATTCGTATCCTGCGGCAAGACGGAACCCATATAGACAGGGTTTGCAGGTACATCGACGATTACCATGTAGAAATCGGCTCCAGCTGGGACTCGATATATCATATCTGCCAGTTTGCCGAACAGATGGAACGTTGCCATAACACGGTGCTGCCGCTGGATACGATGGAGAATACTACCCGAAATACACGCAGCCGCCCAAAGGATCGAGGTGATGCGCGATGACAGAGCCGAAATACCTGATTTGGAGCAATTACTCGTTGGATTACGAGGATTGGCGTGAGGACCTGGAGGCAGAGTATCCCGAACTTTCCGAACAGGAACGGGAGGAAAAGATGTATGAACGGAATAGCGAATATCTGGACGATGAACGCATGAATCTCGATATTCAGCTGGATAAGCCGATTCTGGTGATTGTCGATCTCGGCCTCTGGAATGGACGTTACAGCGGCTACAAGGAAATCAAGAGCGGCAACATCAAGGACTGCCTGTTCTCGGAGTGCGACTATGTAACCTGGTATGTTGACAGGCTGGGTGATATGCGCTGTGATGCGGTTCACCATGATGGCACCAACCATTATCTCTATCGAACCTATAAGGACGGTGTCAGCGATGCGCAGATTGAGAATCTGAAAGAGAAAATTTATCGCGGCACCGCAACAAGGGCGGATATTACGCGCATAACTCGCCGGCTGGGCGATGAAATCGGCAAGGTCTATGGCTGGGATTTCCCGAAACAGAGCTTGTCAAGTGTGCAAAGAGATGCACGATGATGGAGGAAGGAGCGTATGGATAAGAACGCAGCACTGTGCGTGTATCTGAAGAAATATCACACCGGAAAAGAAAAAGCTGTTCCGAGCACAGAGCTGGAGCAGCTTTTTTCCTTGAACGGGCGTAACCTGCGCCGCAAGATCAATCGCTTGCGTCAGGATGGCGTTCCTATTTGCAGTGACCGGAGCGGATACTACTTTGCAGCAAATCAGGAAGAAGTGAATGCGACGGTCTTTCGTTTGACTGGACTGGTGACGAAAATATCCAATGCCCGGACAGGACTGCTGTATTCTTCGCTTTTAGGAGAGCTGCCGATTCCTGTTGAAGTGACAATTCAGATTGATGATGGAGGTGAGCGAGATGCCGAGCAAGTATCAGGTGATCACGGAGATGGAGGCGGAACATCTGCGGACTTTGACAGTGGATACGAATCACTATATGGACTTCTTGACCACTGCGGCGAATAATTTCAAATATTCGTTTCAAGAGCAGCTGCTGATTTTCGCACAGAAGCCTGATGCGACAGCCTGCGCCGAAGTCAGCTGGTGGAATAAGCATGGCCGCTGGGTTAATCGCAATACCAAAGGCATTGCGCTGCTGGTCGATACGGATGCACCGTATAAGCTGCGTCATGTGTTTGATGTATCCGACACCAACAGCAGAGCGGGCAAAGAAGTTCCCATCTGGAAGATGGAACAGAGATTCGTTGAGCCTGTCAAAAAGGTTTTGGCAGAACGATATGAGGTTGATACCCATGAGTCACTGGAGGATTGTCTGCTCAATGTGGCGGTCACATTCGTTAATGATAATTATCAGGATTATCTGGCAGAGCTGATGGAGGCAAAAGCGGGCAGCCTGCTGGAAAAGCTGGACGAGGACAATACACGCCTACAAATGCTGACCGCACTCAGTTACAGTGTCGGCTATATGCTGCATATCCGCAGTGGACTTCCGGGCAGAGCATATTTCGGAAATTCTCTGGACAAGATCTGCAATTTTAATACGCCAGAGGTTATCTCTATTCTGGGAGCAGCAGTCAGTGATATGTCTGAGGTTCTGCTCCGCGAAATCGCAGTATTAGTGCAGGATTTGCAGCGAGAAGAAAGAAATCAGAATCGCACATTTGAGGTTCCGGCGGACAGCCGGTATGATGTGAACAGAACAGCAACAACAGAAGGGAGCGCTGAATATGGAAGTGACCTACCACAAGGAGGGCGAGTATTACCTGCCGGATCTGATCGTGCCGGAGACACCGAAGGTTGGGAGGTATGGAATGCTGCGGCGGAGATTCCTTCGGGAGAACCGGAACGGCACGTACACAGCGATGCTGCTGACCGGCAAGCTGAATCAGCATCTGGAGGAGATCGACCGTCAGGCGAACGAGATGATGGGAACGCTGACCGCGCAGATGTCAAAGCAGGAGGGCGTGAACGAGAGCCTGAAAGCGGAGAACCAGATGAAGTGGGTCGGGCTGATGAACAACATCCAGGCAGCAGCGGAGGAAATCGTGCTGAAGGAACTGGTGTACCGGTAACGCGAGATATTGGCGCTGCCACGATGCGGGCCGTTGGCTTGACCGGATTGGAGGTCTTTCACGATGAGTGGTACAAGGACTCCAAGGCGCCATATTACCACTCCGATGAGGAAAAGAATGAGCTGCTGCGTACCAGTGATGCGCTGAAAGGCCATCGGACAGAAATCGCTTCATTTTTTGCTGACCATGAGGACAAGAATGAACGTGTAGATTTTATCAAAACGTTCTTTGATAACACGTTCACCGAAATGATACTGAGTAACGGTCAGCGGGCAGGCTATCGAGCATTTGACACAGTGTTTATGATGTGGCGAGGCTCGGCAAGCGACCCGGAGCAGAGAGTGATTATGAAGTGGAGCACGGTTGCAGACCATATTACCGGAATGATCGTGCTGCATGAGTGGCTTTCACCGGATGAAGCAGTTTTTCCCAGCGTAAATGAACAGCTTTCTCTGATTGGCGAAGCCGAGTCCAAAAAAGACTCGGCTTTTGTTATGCCGCAAGAGGCGATTGATTATGTACTCAGCAGTGGCAGCGGATTTGAAGACGGAAAACGGCGCATCTACCAACAGTTTCTCAAGCAGGAAGGAACAGAAGCGAATGTTCGGTTTCTGCGGCGAGAGTACGGAATCGGCGGCCATTCTGATGCCATTCCCGGTACAGACTACTGGCTGGAGTATGATGCAAAGGGGCTTCACCTCAGCAAACTGCATGATGACGGCAGCAAGGCAGTTAATCTGTCCTGGAATGTTGTTGAGAAGCGCATTGGTGAGTTGATTGCACTGGGACGGTATCTGAGTAAGGCAGAAATTGAGCGAATCAGTGCGGAACAGTCTTCAACGAAAGCGGATCAATCGACTGCTGCCCCGGCAAATGAAGAAGAACCGGTGCAGCGGCACTACTCACTTGGCGATAAGGTATATCTGGGCGTTAAAGAATATGAAATTCTTGCAATCGACGATCATATGGTTCGGTTGTATGATTCGGAGTACCCGCTGTTCAACGAAGAACTGAGCCGCAGTGACTTTGATCGGCGCATTGCAGAAAATCCGCTGAATGACCAGCCGAAAGAAAACAGTGGCGAGCAGGCAGCCGGTGTAAAACCGCAAGCAATTGGTCGATTGGACTATCTGGACTCGAATGGACATGTCGGAGAGCAGGTGGAATATGATGACGAAATCCAGCTTGTCGAGCAAGTCAAAGAAGACGTAGATACAGGTGCACCGTTTACCATTACCTTGTATCGTGACCAGAACGGCACTACCATTCCACAGGATTTCTTGACAGACCTTGGAACACCGCCAAAGGGCTTTGCAGTCGTGGACTACGCAGAGGGACACAGAGAATATCTGCTGAACGAAAGCATACGCATGATCAACCTGTACGCGCTGGAGTGCTTTGAGGAGAAAGCGGATTTCAGCGATCTAACCGCAGTTCCGCTGGCGTATAGCACATCGGGTGATGGTGAGCATAGTATTCAGGTGGATGTAGATCTTGAGAACAGTCGTATGCTTTATGCGGTGGACAATGAAGAAATTGCCCGGATTCAGTTTGCGGATTTGGGTGACCTGAATGAGTCCCTTGCAAATATGACATTCGATGAACTCATTGCCTTTGGTGAAAACGAGTATGCTGCACAGCGCCAGAAGCCAGAGCAACCGAAGGAAACTTTGCTTATACCACCAGCTGCAAGGAAAAAGGAGATAGCGGCACCGCTGACACTGCTGCCGGAAATTCCGGATGCAGAACGCGCAGAGTACCATATTTCCAATGATCTGCTGGGTGTCGGAACGCCGAGGGAGCGATATGCACGAAATATCCGTGCCATTACCACGCTGAAAAAAGTGGAGGCCGAACACCGGCTGGCAACGCTACAGGAGCAGGAAGAACTTGCTCAATATGTTGGCTGGGGTGGGCTGTCAGACTGTTTCGATGAGCGCAACAGCCATTATGCCGAGTTGAAAGCACTGCTATCCGATGACGAGTACGAAGCCGCGCGCGAATCGACGCTGACAGCGTTCTACACACCGCCTGTTGTGATTCGGTCGATGTATCAGGTTTTAGAAAGGCTTGGATTCCAGCGTGGTAATATTCTGGAGCCGTCCTGCGGTGTTGGCAATTTCATCGGTATGCGTCCGGATAATCTGTCCGACTCGAAAATCTATGGCGTGGAGCTGGACAGCATCAGCGGACGAATCGCGCAGCAGCTATATCAGAAATCGTCTATCGCTGTTCGTGGGTTTGAAAAAACAGATCTGCCGGACAGCTTTTTTGATGCCGCCATTGGTAATGTGCCGTTTGGCTCTTTTAAGATTGTGGACAAGCGGTATGACAAGTATAACTTCCTGATCCACGACTATTTCTTTGCCCGCACTATGGATAAGGTGCGGCCCGGCGGTATTATCGCGTTCATCACCAGTAAAGGCACGATGGATAAGGAAAATCCGTCTGTACGCAAATATCTGGCACAACGAGCGGAGCTGCTCGGAGCAATCCGACTGCCCAATAATACGTTCAAGGATGCAGCGGGAACAGAAGTCACCACAGATATTCTCATTTTGCAAAAACGTGATCGCATGGTCGATCAGCTGCCGGAATGGGTCAACCTTGGCATTGATGTAAATGGTTTGCCCATGAATCAGTATTTTGTAGATAATCCGAATATGGTGCTTGGAACCATGCAGGAAGTGAGCGGTCCATATGGTCCGGAAACGGCCTGCTTGCCGACTAACGGCAGCAGTCTGGAAGAGCTCTTGACGGATGCAATTCAAAATATCAATGGGTCTGTGATGGAGTACGAAGTTGATGACCCGGAAAGTGAGGAGGAAGATCGCTCTATCCCGGCTGACCCGTCCGTACGCAACTTCAGCTTTACTGTTGTAGATGGTCAAGTCTATTATCGGGAAAACAGCATCATGCACCCGGTCGATTTGTCTGTAACCGGCGTAAACCGAGTTAAAGGCTTAATTGCAATCCGCGAGTGTGTCCGTAAGCTGATCGAATATCAGACAGAAGATTACCCGGACACAATGATTCAGCAGGAACAGACTAACTTGAATGCCCTGTACGATGCATTTGAGAAGAAGTATGGGCGCATCAATACCAGAGCAAACAAATCTGTTTTTGCTGATGACAGTTCCTTCTGCCTGCTTTCTTCCTTGGAAGTGCTGGATGACGAGGGAAACTTCGTGCGCAAGGCAGATATGTTCAGCAAGCGCACAATCCGGCAGCACACGGAGATTACCAGCGTTGATACCGCCTCGGAAGCTCTGGCAGTTTCTATGGGCGAAAAGGCAAAGGTGGATATGCCGTATATGATGCAGCTGACAAGTAAAACGGAAGAAGAAGTATTTGCAGATCTCAGTGGTGTCATTTTTCGGAATCCGCTCTATGAGGAGAACGGCACTCAGGCGAAATACCTGACCGCAGATGAGTACCTTTCGGGCAATGTGCGTGAAAAATTGGCGGTGGCGCGGAGACTGGCAGAAAGTGAGCCGGTATTTGCAGCGAATGTGACCGCGTTGGAAGAAGTTCAGCCAACGGACCTGACTGCAAGCGAGATTTCGGTTCGTCTTGGCGCAACATGGCTTCCGGAAGATGTGGTGCAGGAATTCATGTATCAGCTGCTGGACACGCCGTATTACGCACAGTGGAAAGTGAAGGTGCATTATTCCCGCTACACCGGCGGGTGGAATGTAGAGGGCAAGTCCTATGACCGCAGCAATATCAACGCGATCAGCACCTATGGTACAGATCGTGTAAATGCTTATAAGATCATTGAGGATACACTGAATTTGCGGGATGTGCGTGTTTTCGACTATGTGGAAGACGAAAACGGAAAACGAGTACCGATCCTGAATAAGAAAGAAACAGCAATTGCACAGGGTAAGCAAGAATTGATTAAGCAAGCGTTTCAGGACTGGATTTGGAAAGACCAGCCGAGAAGAGAACGGCTGTGCAAGCTCTACAATGAGCAGTTCAACGCATTGCGACCCCGTGAGTATGATGGAACTCACTTGAAATTTGTTGGTATGAACCCCGAAATCCAGCTCCGGCAGCATCAGCTGAACGCAGTTGCACACATTCTCTACGGAGGCAATACGCTGCTTGCACATGTTGTGGGAGCAGGGAAAACCTTCGAAATTGTTGCCGCAGCTCAGGAGAGCAAACGGCTTGGACTGTGCCGAAAATCGCTGATTGTCGTGCCGAATCACCTGACAGAACAGTGGGCGGCAGAGTATTTACAGCTGTACCCTTCTGCCAACATTCTGGTTGCAACAAAGAAAGACTTTGAAAAAAAGAACCGCAAACGCTTCTGCGGCAGAATTGCAACCGGCGATTTTGATGCCGTTATTATTGGCCACAGCCAGTTTGAAAAGATTCCAATGTCCGTTGAGCGGCAGCGTTATATTCTGGAGCAGCAGTACCATGAAATCATGGACGGTATCCGAGAACTGAAAGAACAGAACGGAGATCGTTTCTCGGTCAAGCAGTTGGAACACTCTAAAAAAGCAGTGCAGGCAAAGCTGAATAAGCTGAACGACCAGAGCCGGAAAGATGACCTTGTTACCTTTGAAGAACTAGGTATTGATCGACTGTTTGTGGACGAGGCACATTACTATAAAAACCTTGCCGCATTTTCTAAGATGCGGAATGTGGGCGGTATCAGTCAGACGGAGGCGATGAAATCCAGTGATTTGTATATGAAAAGCCGTTATCTGGACGAGATTACTGGTGGCAGAGGCACAGTATTTGCGACGGGCACCCCAATCAGCAACAGCATGGTGGAGATGTACACGATGCAGAAATATCTTCAGTATGGAACGCTCAAAGAGAAAAACCTGCTGCACTTTGATGCCTGGGCAAGCACCTTTGGCGAAACTGTTACTGCCATTGAACTGGCACCGGAGGGGACTGGGTATCGAGCGAAAACACGCTTTGCCCGGTTTTATAACTTGCCGGAGCTGATGTCGATGTTTAAGCAGACGGCGGATATTCAAACGGCGGATATGCTCAAGCTGCCGGTACCGAAAGCAAATTATCACAATGTTGTGCTGAAACCGTCGGCGTATCAGGTGGAAATGGTAAAGGACCTCTCGGAACGAGCTGAGCGTGTGCGTAATCGTATGGTTGATTCCAGCGTAGACAATATGCTGCTTATCACCAACGATGGCCGTAAGCTGGCACTGGATCAGCGACTGATGAACCCTATGCTGCCAGACGATGAGAATGGCAAAGTCAGTGCCTGTGCAAAGAATGTATTTGAAATCTGGCAGAAAACTGCGGAACAGAAATCAACACAAATGGTGTTCTGCGACCTGTCAACGCCGCATAACGATGGAAATTTCAATGTCTATGATGGCATTCGGGATAAACTGCTGGATATGGGTATTCCCAAAGATCAGATTGCCTATATTCATAATGCAGCCAGTGAGGCGCAGAAGAAGGAACTGTTCGGCAAAGTCCGCAGCGGCGAAATCCGAGTGCTGATTGGCTCAACGCAGAAAATGGGTGCCGGTACGAATGTCCAGAAAAAGCTTATCGCCCTGCACCATGTCGATTGCCCGTGGCGACCGTCCGATTTACAGCAGCGCGAAGGCCGCATTATCCGTCAGGGCAATGAGAACCCGGAAGTTGAGATTTACACCTATGTAACAGAGAATACATTCGACAGCTACCTCTATCAGATGGTTGAGGGAAAGCAAAAGTTCATTGGTCAGGTCATGACTTCCAAAGCACCGGCCCGATCGGCGGAGGATATTGATGAAACAGCATTATCTTATGCCGAGGTGAAAGCACTTTGTACCGGTAATCCGTATATCAAGGAAAAGATGGATCTGGACATTGCAGTTCAACGGCTGAAAATGCTGAAAGCAAGCCATTTGAGCCAGAGATATGCACTGGAGGATAAGATCGCAAAAGCGTTTCCCGATCAGATTGCGGCGCTGGAACAGAAAATCAGCGGATACAAGAGTGATATTGAGCTGCGAGAGGCACAGACAATGCCGAATGAAGACGGTTTTTCTTCAATGGAGGTCGAGGGAACCGCCTATATCGAAAAGAAAGCTGCGGGCAGCGCATTGCTGGCAGCGGCGCATAATATGACAAGCCCTGATGCGATTCCAATCGGAATGTATCGGGGCTTTGCCATGGTCCTCTCGTTTGACACCTTTGCAAAGGAGTATCGACTGAATCTGAAAGGCCAGCTCAGTCATCCGATTTCTCTTGGTACAGACCTGTTTGGCAATATCCAGCGCATTGATAATATGCTTGCCGGATTGGAGAGCGATCTCCGGCAGTGCGAAGCACAGCTGGATAATGCAAGGGTTCAACTGTCCAATGCCAAGGCGGCAGTGGACAAGCCGTTCCCGCAGGAAGATGAACTGAAAACCAAGCTGGCACGACTGGATGAACTGAACATTCTACTCAATCTGGATAAGCGGGAGAATGAAATTGTGGACGGCGAACCCGATGAGGGGGAGCCGAAAGAAAAGAAACGCGAAATGGAACGATGAGGAGATGAGAGTTTGACAACAGCAATGAGTCTCGGCCTGCTGTTTATCGCTAAGATGGCAGACAACGCCTTGAGCACCGTAAAAACGATTATGATTCAGAGAAACCGGAGTCTGCTGGCAGGCGTAGCAATTGCGCTTTCCAGCTTTCTTTATTTCTGGATTACACGCAGTGTGGTTCTGGCAGATAGCATGTTGACTACGCTGACTGTAGCAGTGGCCAGTGGTGTTGGCTGCTTTTTGGTCAGCGGCATCAATAACAAGCTGTCCAAGGATCGCACCTATGTCAATGTGGTGATGTCTGATGATATGGCAGCGATGCAGGACTTTCGGGATTACCTTGCCAAACACCATATTACCAATGTTGCGTCAGATAGCTATACGCTGGACTGGAATCGCAAGACGCTGACCGTAACAGCATACGCAGAAACCAAGGAGCAGAGCCGAATCATCAATTCATATATGGAGAACTCGGATACCAAATATAAACGGGTGATTCATAAAGCCTGAATGAACTTGCGTAGGGGAATCTCCTCCCCTACCCTACATAGCTGCTTTCGTATCAGCTGTGAATTGAAATTAGGAAGGTGATGAAAATGAACAACGAGGAACTGAATACTGCGCTCTATCAGAAGATGGAGCGTGAGCAGGACAAATATCGCAAGTGGCTCGTTCAGTGTCCGCCAGAGGAAATTCTTTCCCATGCTTATGAGTATGTTGTGCGCGAGGATATTCTTATGTCTATGGAAGAATTGAATCTGCCGGACGATCAGGCGATGGCACTGCTCAAACAGCGTGGGCCGCTCGACGACGTATTCAAGGATTTCAGCAAACTGGAAACCGACTACATGGAAACGGTGCGCGGTGCGATCGAGTCGTTTGCAGAGCGGAAAGCGGCAAAGGACCGGAACTGGGAGGCGAGGTAATGCCGGTTGTATCAAAAGAAGAAATCGCCAATGCCAGAAAGATGGATCTGCTGTCATACCTCAGAGCGTATGAACCGGGCGAGTTGGTGCGCTTTTCGGGTGAAACGTACTGTACCAGAACGCATGATTCGCTGAAAATCAGTAACGGAAAGTGGTATTGGTTTTCGCAAAATATCGGCGGTCGGTCGGCGCTGGATTATCTGGTTAAGGTGAAGGAGATGTCGTTCCCGGAGGCAGTGAAAATGCTCAACGGGCAGACTGTTCAGCCGATATGCTACGAGAAACCGCCGCCTGCCCCGAGAAAGCTGCTTTTGCCGTCATTGGACACCAATACGAGCAAAACAGAGGCGTATCTAAAGAGCAGAGGAATCCATCCGCAAATCATAGCGTATTGCGTTCAACATGGATTGCTGTTTCAGTCAAAGAACGCCAATGATGTTATTTTTGTCGGATACGATACCAAAGGAACCCGGCGTTATGCAGCGCTGCGCTCCATGACTACGGATTACAAGGGCGAGGCAACCGGCAGTGATAAGCACTTTTCCTTTGCACTGGTTGCGGATGACAGACCAGTTAGAGAGGTTCATGTCTTTGAGGCCGCGATTGATGCCATGAGCTATGCATCGCTGAAAATCATGTATCACAAAGACTGGAGAAAAATCGCGTATCTGTCGCTGGCAGGCGTGTTCGCGAGTAAGCGGGCGAATGTAGTGCCGGTAGCGCTGGAGCAGTTTCTGAAAGACCACTCGCAGATTACGAAGGTGGTTCTGCATCTCGACAATGACCGTGTAGGCCGTCAGGCAGCAGAGAGTATTATGGGTGGCCTAGATAAGAAGTATACGGTCCTGAACCGCCCGCCGCGAGCCGGAAAAGATGTGAACGATTACCTGCGAATGGAGATTGCAAATCGGAATGGAAAGGAGCGAGAACGATGATGGACATTAAAATCTATCAGATCAATTTGAGCAGGGATGACGACCAAGTGGCCTTCCTGGGACTTTCTCAGCTTGATAAGTTTCAGGGAAGTTCAGAAGTAAACAGTGAGATTTACGATAAAGTGTTTGAGGGAGCGGTTGAGGCTGATACGTTGGAAGGTGTATATCAGATGTTCAACTGTGATTGCCCGGAAGATTTTCGAGGACACTCGTTGTCGGTTTCTGATGTGGTCGAGATTGTTAACGGTGAAAATGCTGGCTTCTATTTCTGTGACAGCATTGGCTTTCAGCGGGTTGAGTTTGAACCCGAACGGACGCAGAAACTGGATACGGGAATGCTGCGTGTTGTTCTGGTGGAGCCGGGCAAGGCAGCGCGTGTTGCAGAGATTGATGGTTCTCTAGAAGGAATGCAAAAAACGGTTAGCGGTTATATTCAGGCGGTCTATCCGTTTGAAGAAACTGTGTGTCTGGTCTGCAATGAGGAAGGCAAGCTGCAGGGACTTCCGCTGAACCGCGCCTTGCGGGATGAAGACAATCGCATCTATGATATTGTGGCGGGAACCTTTTTTGTGTGCGATTGCAGTACGGAGAACTTCAAGAGTTTGAGCGAGGAACAGCTGAAGCGCTACACCGAAAAGTATAAGCGCCCTGAACGATTTGTGCAGATTGATGATCAGATTCTTGCAATTCCGATGCCGGTCAAATCGGATAAGGAACGGGAGCGCTGAAAAAGGCAGAAGACCGAACTGCCGTAAGAGAGCATAGCGGTATCGGTCTAACAAGCAACGGATTTGATTGTGCAAATCCAGCTTGACAGGGGCGAGAACCCCTATGACCCCTATTGGCTCTAACAGAATGAATAAAAAAGGAGAACGCAGGCTGTCGTGGGAAATGACAGTCTGCGTTCTTCAAGTTTCACGCTTGTAATGTGGTAGAGGTTTGTAGGGCTCTCTCTGATATTTGGAATAGCGGTCTGACGATGGGGAAATCGAGTTGCAGAGCGTTTCAACATCATAGTGAATGGGTGCGCTTTGAACAGCATCTAAGAGGATTCGTTCCAAATGCTCGTATTCAGATAATTGATCCAGTGATGCCATGACGAAAGAATCACGGACGTAACCAGCACTGGCGGCGAGCAATTCCTGATCCATGAAATAGCCGTGCTGCTCGACAAAAAAAGTCATCATCATTACTACGGTATGAGTATTGCCCTCGCGGAAAGGATGAACCTGCCAAATACGAGGGAAGCATCGACTGATAGCACTTACAAATTGCTCACGAGTCAGACTATCCCAATTCGGCTGGTATAGTGCGGAAAATGCACTTTCCAAATCATTGGGAATTTCCTCATCATTGCTATACCAAACACTGCGACCAGCTAACAATCGCTCACGCTTTTCAATGTTGATAATGCGGTATTTGCCAGCCCAATCATATAAATCGCCAAAAAGAAAATGGTGGATTTCACAGAGACCCGATGGGGTGAAGTCATGAAAACCGCGTTCGTACAGGAGCATCATGTTTGCCCGACTTTGCTCTGCCTCGATTCGATCAAGTGTGTTCTCATCTTTAATGCCTAACGAATTACGGAGAACAGGCACATCGTCATACAAGTATAAATCAGCCATTTTGGTGTACCTGTGATGCAATCTTTCGATGAAAAGACATTAGTGCGGATTTCATTTGTTCGCCAGTAATCTCGCCTTTCGCCCAGCTAAGAGAAAGCATCCGGGCATAATCAGAAACTGGTGCACCTTCGATTGCATTAATTGCATCAGCGGTCTTTACTGCCGCAACACGTCTATTAAACTGCTGTGTAGTCATAAAATCAACTCCTGACCACAGTATACCATGCTGACAATTAGAAAGGAAGAAAAATATGCGTAAGAGAAATTGCCGTGTAGAAATCTATTTTACCAAGGACGAACTGGAGAGCCTGACCAAGAAGGTTCGCAAGTCCGGCCTGTCCCGTGAGAGCTTTTGCCGCCACCTACTGAATGGCGCGGAGATCAAGGAAGCGCCTTCTGCAGACGTGCCGATGCTGATCAATGAGGTGCGTCGCGTTGGCTACAACATCGATCAGATCCTGCGCATGGCGAATGCGCGCGGCATGCTCGATGTACCCAAGCTGCGCGAAGCGCTGACGGAGAACCGCAAAGTTGAGAAGATGATTACGGCGGCATATACGATGCCGGAAGACTGATATGGCAGTCACTTCAATTTGGCCGGTCAAGAGTCGCTTGGACCATGTGATCAATTATGCGCGAAATCCGGCGAAGACAAGGGAAAGATCTTTGGTGGCACAAGCTTCACTTCATGCAATTGACAACGTGATTGAATATGCGGCGGATACAATCAAGACGGAGGAACGCGCATATGTTTCGTGCCTGAATTGCCGAGAAGACGATGCAGCAGCGCAAATGATGGAAACGAAACGATACTGGGGAAAACCTGATGGGCGGTTGTGCTTCCATGGGTATCAGTCTTTTGCGGAAGGTGAAGTGACAGCGGAAACCGCCCATGCAATCGGAGTGGAATTAGCAGAAGAATTGTGGGGAGAACGATTTGAAGTTGTAATTGCTACACACTGCAACACAGGCCATTACCACAATCATTTTGTAATCAACTCGGTTTCATGGGCAGACGGCTATAAGTTCAATAATTCGAAGTCGGATTATGCCGAGATGAGAAAAATATCAGATCGCTTATGTCGAGAGCATGCAATTTCTGTGATTGATGTGCCGAGCGGCAAAGGAAAACACTACGCACAGTGGTCTGCCGAAAAGAATGGCAAACCAACGTACCGCAGCATGATTCGCGCTGATATTAACCGGGCAATCCGGGCATCGACTACGGAACGGGATTTTATCCGCATCATGCAGGAGATGGGGTATGAACTGAAGACGCGCGGAAAGAGTGGTGAGCCGCTCAAATACCCCGCAATCAAGCCGCCGGATGCCAAAGGATATTTTCGCTTTCACAAGCTGGGCGAGGAGTATTCGCTCGATGCGATTAAAGATCGTATTTTGGACAACATCTCAAAGCAGTATCCGTTTCCTGCTGTAGAGCATCATGCACCACGTAAATATCGAGTGCGCGGAAACGTGCGCAGATCAGTGACAGGCCTTCAAGCCCTGTATTTTCGATACTGTTATGAACTGCATATTCTGGTGAAGCATCCGACATCCGTAAAGCGGGTGTCTTTTTTACTGAAAGAGGATGTTACCAAACTGGATCGACTGGATGCGCAGACAAGGCTTTTGGCAAGAAACCACATCCGTACAGGTGAAGATTTATCTGCATATCAATCAAATGTAGAAGCTGCGGTACAGGCACTCGTTGGAAAACGACATGAATTGCGAAATGAACTGAAATGCGTTAAACGCAGAAATGGTGTTGATGATGCAGTCAAGGCACAGATTAAGGACCTGACTGCGGAGATCAGAGCGAAGCGAAAGGAGGTGGTTTTATGTAGTGAAATAGCAAAGCGTTCCGAACAAGTGCGAGAGAAGTTGGAACGGCTGAATAAACAGAAGAAACTGGAACGAAAGGAGCGAGATGAGCATGAGTTATTCGGGCGACGCGGCAGAACAGGTCGTGAGAATGTCGCTGGAAGGGGCTGAAGTTGCCGCCAAAATCACCGGTGCAGGCGCGAAACAGGTCGCTGTTCTTCTGTATGCCATTCTGCGTGAACAGAAAAAGACCAAGGGTAAGACGCGGCTGACGAATATGCTGCGAAGCGGCAAAGAACTGAAAGTCTTTGCTGTGAAGGACACTGATCTGAAGCAGTTTTGCGAGGCATCCAAGAAGTATGGTGTGCTGTACTGCGTGCTGAAGGACAGGAATGCTGATGACGGTATTACGGATGTGATGGTTCGAGCGGAGGATGCAAGCAAGATCAACCGCATTTTTGAGCGTTTTCAGCTTGCAACGGTTGATATGGGCAGCGTTAAGAGTGAAATCGAACGCAGCCGCCGCGAGAAAGCCGCAGAGGAATTTCCGGAACCGGAGCGCAGCGCAGCCGAGTCGGATAAAACGGCACAGTTGGTAGATTCCATGTTGCAGAAACCGGACAAGGAGCAAGAGGGGCATACACCAAACCCCGCACAGGCTCGGACGACAAAATCCCCTCAGTCCGAGCCTATCTCAAGGCCCAGCGAACGAAGCGAGCGGGATATCTCTAATCGAGAACGGGTACGGCCATCTGTACGGCAGGAACTGAAAGACATTAAGGCAGAGCAGGCTGCGAAGGCCGCAGAGAAAGCGAAGGACCGTGCTGAGAAAATGCCTGCGACTGAGCATCATGCCCCAAAGAAGAAGCGCAGGAAGAGAAAGGAGCGTTGAGCATGGAAAACAATGACGGTCTGGTTCAGAACAGCAATGCTGAACCTTTTGATAAGGAAAAATGGGCAAAACAGAAACGTGAGGAGCGCAAAGTTGTCTATCAAATGATTGACGATGCAGCGGTCGCGGCAGTCAGCAGCGGTGAGAAGTTTCAGGCGTTTCTGAATATTCAGGCGCAGTTTGACCGGTATTCTGCCAGTAATGCGCTGCTGATTGCCCATCAGTGTCCGGATGCGACGCAGCTGGCAGACTTTGCTGCCTGGAAGAACACTGGTGTTCACATCAAGAAAGGGGTTTGCGCCATCAACCTTCTGGAACCCGGACAGGAATATACGAATCAGGACGGTACGGTTAAGACCTCTTACAAGGTGAAAAAGGTGTTCGATGTGTCGCAGACAACGGCTTTGCAGAAGCATGAGACGTTGGTATCCCATGATAAAAAGTTGCTGCTGAATGCGCTGGTTGATCATCGGCCTTGCGAAATTGAGGTTTCGGACGACCTGCCGGAACGAGTGAATGTACTGTATCAGCCAGCGGACAGCAAGATTTACGTTCGTCAGGGCACGGATGCAGAACCGCTGTTTCGCGGACTGGCACAGGAAATTGCAAAGGTCCATCTGAAACAGAAAAAACTGACCTGCTGCAACCCTGCCTTTACGGCATATTCGGTTGCGTATGTGCTGTGCAGGAAAAATCAGCTGTCCTGCGAGACGTTTCGTTTTGATCGAATGCCAGCGGAGTTTGGCGGTATGGACGCCAAGAGCGCAAGACAGGAGCTTAGTACGATCAGGCGTGTTTCCAACGTGATGATTGGTGATATGAACCGAGTGCTGGATACGCATGACCGGAAACAGCCGCAAAGAGAGAACGCCAACAGAGAGGAACGGTGACAAAGATGGCATCTGATAAGAAAGTTGTAACGCTGGAGGAACACGAGCAGCGGCTTATGGTGCGTGGTCTGGCAGATTACCGTAACGATGCAATCCGGGATGGTAAGCCGACGGACGATATTGATGACTTGCTTCTCAAAGTGATCGACGCACCGCCCAAACGGAAACGGGGGCTGTGGCGGAATGAAGCAAGATAAGTTTTCGCCAGTAAGCCTGATCTGCTATGCCTGCGGTTGCATACCGGTCATCTGGATAGCGCTGTTGTTCGCTCCGTATTTAGATGATGGATTGATCGGTTTGATTAAGAATGCCGGTGCCGCATTTGCAAATCCGTTTCATATCATGCTTTGTAGGGATAGTCTCCGAGCTGTCCTTATTTTTCTACTGATTTACGGGTTGGCTTTGGCGGTATTTCTCTCGAGTGACCGAAATTACCGCAGGCGCGAGGAGCATGGTTCAGCACAGTGGGGTTCTCCAAGGGAAATCAGTCGAAAGTATGCAAATAAGGCTGCGCCAGAAAATAAAATCCTGACGCAGACTGTTGCAATCGGACTTGATGGTCGAAAGCACCGACGAAATCTGAATATTCTGTGCTGCGGCGGCAGCGGTGCTGGCAAGACGCGCTTTTTTGCAAAACCCAATGTGATGAATGCGAATACCAGCTTTGTTTGTCTTGACCCAAAGGGCGAACTCCTGCGCGATACAGGCAATCTTCTGAAATCCAAGGGCTATGAAATTAAGGTGATCGATCTCATCAATATGGAGAAAAGCCACTGTTACAATCCGTTTGTCTATCTGCGGAATGATAATGATATTCAGCGCCTTGTGACGAACCTGTTTAAGAATACCACACCTAAAGGCAGTCAGTCGCAGGACCCTTTCTGGGATCAGGCGGCGCAAATGCTTCTGCTGGCTCTAATTTTTTATCTTCATTATGAAGCTCCGGAGGACGAACAGAACTTCCCCACGGTGATGGAGATGATTCGAGCGGGTGAAGTGCATGAGGACGATGATGGTTTTGTTTCGCCGCTGGACGAACTGTTCGACCGACTGGAGATGCGTAATCCGGAGCACATTGCCCTGAAATATTATCGCAACTACCATTCTGGCAGCGGCAAAACGCTGAAATCCATTCAAATCACACTGGTTGCCAGACTGGAGAAGTTCAATCTGGAGTCCCTTGCTGGTATTACGCAGACCGATGAAATGGAGCTATGGAGCGTAGGCGAGAAGAAAACGGCTGTGTTTGCAGTGATTCCGGATAATGACAGCAGCTTCAATTTCCTTGTCGGTATGCTGTACACGCAGCTGTTTCAACAGCTTTACTACCAGGCAGACATTGTTCATGGCGGCAGACTGCCGGTTCATGTGCATTTTGTGATGGACGAGTTTGCAAATGTCGCCCTGCCCGATGAGTTTGATAAGCTGCTGGCTACGATGCGCAGCCGTGAGATTTCAGTGAGCATTATTATCCAAAACCTTGCACAGCTGAAAGCATTATTCGAAAAACAGTGGGAAAGCATCGTGGGCAACTGTGATGAGTTCCTGTATCTCGGCGGTAACGAGCAGTCTACGCATGAATATGTGTCCAAGCTGCTCGGCAAGGAAACGATTGATACGAACACCTATGGACAATCCAAAGGTAGAAACGGCAGCTACTCGGTCAACTGGCAGATCACAGGCCGAGAGCTGATGACACCTGATGAAGTGCGTATGCTGGACAACCGCTACGCACTTCTTTTTATACGCGGTG
Source organism: Butyricicoccus sp. AM05-1 (assembly GCF_003474415.1). Lineage (NCBI taxonomy): Bacteria > Bacillati > Bacillota > Clostridia > Eubacteriales > Butyricicoccaceae > Butyricicoccus > Butyricicoccus sp. AM05-1. The sequence goes on from NZ_QUDG01000004.1 coordinate 189,536, forward strand.
AGCGACCGGTCAAAGACTTCAAATACGATGTTTTGAAACATCCGAATGTGAAACTCACCACAGACGGCGGTATGGAGCCTTACCAGCATGGACAGGACACACGCAGTATCGCATCTGTCGTACTGGACGCTGAACTTGCTAAAAAGGCAGAGAAACTGACCGTTTCCAGTCAACATGACTTCGTGCTTCTCACAGAAGAGGAGCTAGAAGAACATTTCAAGAAGATGGAGGAAAAACAACATGAAAAACAAAAATGAAAACCGGAAGCCGGTGCCTGACAAGGTGAAAAAGGGCTTCCGTCGCTACTGTACGGCGGTGATGGCTGCGGCAGTGCTCTGCTGCTGCACCGTCCCGGCGTTTGCGGCAGACGATCCGCTGGCAGTGATCAACAACCTGAGCAATTTTATTTTCGGCCTGATTCGCGCTGTTGGTCTGATCCTGCTTGGCTGGGGTATCGTGCAGGTAGGTCTGTCGCTTCAGTCCCATGACCCCTCTCAGCGTTCTAACGGCTTCCTGACACTGGCAGGCGGCATTGTCATCACCTTTGCCAAGGAAATCCTGACGCTGATTACCGGCGGCTAAGATACGTTATCCAACAGTTTGGGGCAGGCATGATGCCTGCCCCGGAAGGAGGTGCTTGAAGTGTCGGATAACTGGGTCGTACAAAACCTGACCAATGCGCTGGAAACATGGAATGATAAGCTGTCAGAGATTTGGCTGCTCATTACGCAGTCGCCAGAAAACTTTAAGGGCGGCGCGATTTGGAGTGTGATCGTCAGCATTCATGGCGCACTCCAGGCGATTGGATATGCGCTTCTGGTGGTTTTCTTTGTGGTTGGCGTGATGAAAACCTGCGGCAGCTTTGCGGAAATCAAGAAGCCTGAACACGCAGTAAAGCTGTTTGTGCGGTTCGCCCTTGCCAAAGGACTGATTTCCTACGGCATGGAATTGATGCTGGCTCTGCTCAATATTGTACAGGGCGTTATTTCTTCGATTATGAATGCCGCAGGATTTGGAGGAGCACAGCAGACGGTATTGCCACAGGAGATTATTACAGCCGTAGAAGAATGCGGCTTTTTTGAAAGCATTCCTCTGTGGGCCGTCACGCTGATCGGCGGACTGTTCATTTGGGTGCTGTCTTTTGTGATGATTCTAAGTGTTTATGGGCGGTTTTTTAAGATGTTCATGTACACGGCAATTGCGCCGATTCCGCTGTCCAGCTTTGCAGGAGAACCAAGCCAGAACATCGGTAAGAGTTTCTTAAAAGGTTATGCTGCGGTTTGCCTGGAGGGAGCGATTATCGTCCTTGCCTGCATTATATTCAGCGTATTTGCAGCATCGCCGCCGGTGGTTGATGTGGATGCGGCAGCAGCATCCATGGTATGGAGTTATATTGGCGAACTGATTTTCAATATGCTGATTCTGGTTGGCTCGATAAAAATGGCAGACAGAATTGTGCATGAGATGATGGGACTGTAAGGAGGGAAAGGCATTGGAAGTTAAAATCAATCGAGAGATTCGGAACTATACCGAATCCATGTTCTTCGGACTGTCTATGCGGCAGTGCGTGTTTACAGTGCTTGCAGCTAGTGTAGCGATTCTGCTGTACTTTGTCCTCAAACCGTATGTCGGCACAGAAACGGTTTCATGGATGTGTATCCTTGGTGCTGCCCCGTTTGCTGCTATGGGATTTGTGACATATCACGGTATGACGGCCGAGCAGTTTGTATGGGCATGGCTGCGGTCAGAAGTGCTGGAGCCAAAAGTCATTCGATTCCAGTCGAATAATATCTATTATGAAGCGTTAAAGCCTGAGCTGGAGAAGAAAGAGAAAGAGGGAATGAAGAACCATGATTAAGAGTATTCGTACCATCATGAAGCAGGATAAGGAACGCTACAAGGTACCTCGCAAAGTGCAGGATGTCATCCCTATCAGGCGCATCTGGCCGGACGGTATTTTTCAGGTGGGCAGCAAGTTCACTAAGATGTATCGGTTTACGGATATTAACTATTTGGTGGCCTCCCGCGAGGATAAGGAGAGTATGTTCCTGACCTATTCGGAACTGCTGAACAGTCTGGACAGCGGCGCGACTACCAAACTGACGATTTATAACCATCGTCAGAACCGCGCCAGCTTTGAAAAATCCATTCTAATGCCGATGAAGGAGGACGGACTGGACCAGTACCGCAAGGAATATAACCAGATGCTGCTGGACAAGGCTACGGGCGCAAACGGTATCATGCAGGAGAAATACCTGACGGTCTCGGTAGCCAGAAAGGACGTGGAGGAAGCAAGAACGTATTTTTCACGCATTGGCGCTGACCTGTCGGCACATTTTGCAGCGCTCGGTTCCAAGTGTATGGAACTGACGGCGGCAGAACGCCTGCGTATGCTGCATGATTTTTACCGTGCCGGTGAGGAAACTACGTTTGACTTCGACATTAAGAGCATGGCGAGAAAGGGCCATGATATTCGGGATTTTATCTGCCCTGACTCCATTGAAAAGAACAAGGATCATCTGATTCTGGGCGATCAGTATTGCCGGGTGCTGTTTCTCAAAGACTATGCCAGCTACATTAAGGACAGCATGGTTACGGAACTGACTGACCTGAACCGCAATATGATGCTTTCCATTGATATTCTGCCCATTCCGACCGATGAGGCAGTGCATGAGGTGGAGAGCCGCCTGTTGGGTGTGGAAACAAACATTACGAACTGGCAGCGCCGCCAAAATGCAAACAACAACTTCTCTGCTGTTGTTCCGTATGATATGGAGCTTCAGCGCAAGGAGAGCAAGGAATTCCTTGACGACCTGACCACCCGTGATCAGCGCATGATGTTCGCAGTGCTGACAATGGTGCTTACGGCAGATACCAAGGAGCAGTTGGACGCAGATACAGAAACCGTACAGGCGCTTGCCCGAAAGCATATGTGTCAGCTGGCTGTGCTGAAATATCAGCAGCTTGATGGACTGAATACAGTGCTGCCAATCGGCTCTCGCAGGATTGATGTTTTTCGAACGCTGACAACGGAAAGCCTTGCAGTGTTTATGCCGTTCAAGGTACAGGAAATCCAGGATAAGGGCGGCATCTTCTTTGGAGAGAATGCGATTTCGCATAATCTCATCATGTGCAATAAAGCGAACCTGCTGAACCAGTCTGCATTTCTGTTGGGTGTGCCTGGCAGCGGCAAATCGTTCAATGCAAAGGAGCTGATTACGTTCCTGATTCTGAATACCGATGATGATATCCTGATCTGTGACCCGGAAGGAGAATATGCGCCGCTTGCGGAAGCAATGGGCGATATTTCGTCTGTGATTCGTGTTTCGGCTGGCGGTAAGGATAGACTGAACGCCATGTACATGGTTGATGGCTATGGCGAGAACAACCCGATTGTAGTGAAATCGCAGTTTATCATGTCACTGGTAGAGCGTATTGACCCGAACGGTGTCGGTCCGCAGCAGAAGTCCATCATTGACCGATGCGTTGCGGCGGTATATCAGGAAGCGGAGCAGTCCGGCACAGTGCCCACGTTGTCAACACTGCGTGAAATGCTGCTCGATCAGCCAGAAGAAAAGGCCAAGGACATTGCGCTTGCACTGGAGCTGTTTACCACCGGTTCTCTGGATATTTTCGGTCATAAAAGCACGGTCAATCTGGACAAGCGGGTGGTTGTGTTTGACATTCATGGACTGGGTGAACAGTTGAAGCCGATCGGCCATCTGGTTATTACGGATACCATGCTGAACCGCGTAACGCTCAACTGGAAACGCGGCAAGCGCACGCATGTATTCATTGATGAGTTCCATGTCATGTTTGAAAACGAGTTCAGTGCGGCCTTTTTCAATTCGGCATGGCGGCAGTTTCGAAAGAGAAATGCGTACCCGACCGCTATCACGCAGAATGTGGAGTATCTGCTGGATTCCGTTCAGGCAAGTACCATGCTCTCTAACTCGGAGTTTATTGTCATGCTCAATCAGGCAGCATCCGACCGTGAAAAGCTGGCGCATTTGCTGAATATCTCGAATGAGCAGATGAGCTATATCACCAACGCAGATGCAGGCTGCGGCCTGATTAAATATGGCAGCGCACTGGTGCCGTTCATCAACCGTTTTCCGCAGAATACGAAACTGTATGAGCTGATGACGACCCGACCTGGTGAGGGTCAGTTTGCACACGGGCAGGAGTAATCCTGCCCGTTTCTGCGTATGGAGGTGAGTAGGAAAATGCCAAAGATCAAGACAAGAGAAAAGGTGCAAGGCATTAAGACGTTGGATAAGGCGGCGGTTGCGGGAGAACGCATGAAGGAGGTATATATCCGTTCCAAAGAACAGTTTACAAATTTGACAGATGACCGTTCGGAAAATCCCAATGCCTATGCTGGGGACAAGGTGCAACGAGCAGCGGAAAATGCGGCGGAAGATACTGCTCGTGTTGCTGCGGCTGGTGCAAAACTGGCAGTGAAAAAAGGAACAGCGGCAATCAAGCAGCGCAGGGAACGATATGCGGAACCGATGCAGGAGCCGGCGATGCCCAATCAGCCATGGGGTGAAAATGACATCACACCTCAGAAACAATCGCAACGGCAGGCTGCAATTCGTGCACAACAAGTGAAAACGAACCGGAAAACTGCCGGAAAAGATGCTCCGAGAATAAAAATCGGACAGCAGACTGTGAGTAGAGTTTCAAATGACCCGGTGGAACAGGGACGTACATTGGCAAAGAGCAAAGCTGCCAAGAAGTTGAAATCTGCTCGAATCAAAGAGCGGCAGTCTGCGATTGCAGGTTCAGATCGGACTATTAAACCTGCCGAAACGAGTTTCCATGATTGCGTAGTGCATGGTTCACAGCATAGTGCAAATCCAGAAAAAAGCGTCATAAAGTCGAGAGAAACAGTATTGCACAGCAGCAAAACTGCTGCAAAAGAGGCAATTTCGCCTAAGACAACTCGGTTGAGAATCAAGACTGCTGCACGAAGGGTGCAGTCAGCCAGACAAACAGCGCAGTATGCAACTGCGGTTCAGCATCGTTCGGCGGAGGCTGCAGTGAAATCTGCTGAAATTTCGGCCCAGACATTTCGAGCAGCGACAAAGCGGACGGCAACCATGTCTAAACGAGCGGCAGAAGCCACGAAAGAGGTGCTTAGGGCAATTATTGCCGGTATGCGGTCGATGGTTGCGGCTCTGACTGCCGGCAGTGGAGTGACCTGCATGGTGATTGTTGTTGTGTGCTTGATTGGCATGATGGCAGGCTCCTGCTTTGGTATCTTTTTCTCAGGCGAAGACAGCGGCACTGGCATGACCATGCGGGACGCAGCACGAGAAATCAATCAGGAGTATAACGAGAAGATAGAAAAAATCAAAACAGACAATCCCTATGATAAATTGATCCTATCCGGTTCGAGAGCCACATGGCCGGAAATCCTTTCGATTTATGCAGTAAAGACCACATCCGACCAGAGTGATGGTCAGGAGGTGGCATCAATGAATGATATGAAGCTGGAGCTGCTGCGTAAGGTCTTTTGGGATATGAACAGCATTTCCTATCGTGTGGAGCGCCATACAAAAGGTAGCGGCAAAGATAAGACAACGGTAGTATATCTGTACATTACAATTTCGCATAAAACTACTGACGAGATGGCAGATCAGTATCATTTTAATGCTGACCAGAAAAAGCAGCTGGCAGAATTGTTGGATGAGAAGTATCGGTCGCTTTGGAGTTCCGTACTTTACGGTATCGGAACAGGTGATGGTGAAATCGTGACAATAGCGCTGTCGCAGCTTGGTAATGTGGGTGGTCAGCCTTACTGGAGCTGGTACGGCTTCACATCACGTGTGGAGTGGTGTGCTTGCTTTGTCAGCTGGTGCGCGAACGAGTGCGGCTATATTGATGCGGGAGTGATTCCGAGCTTTTCGCTGTGCAGTGATGGTTCGGACTGGTTCAAGGCACGCAGTCAGTGGCAGGAGCGTGATTACGAACCGTGTGCCGGTGACATTATCTTCTTTGACTGGGGCGGCGATGGCGTACCGGATCATGTGGGTATTGTCGAAAAAACGGAAGGCGGTACGGTGTACACCGTAGAAGGTAACTCTGGCGATGCCTGTCGGGAGAATAGCTATCCAGTAGGCGATGCGCGAATTTATGGGTATGGAGTGCCGATGTATTCATAATGATGAAAAATTCGACACCCAGTGTTAAGTGCAATACTGGGTGTCGGATAACTTGTATGGGAGGATAACATGAAAAGAGCAAATGCAAGAAACTACGGACACGAGGTAAAGGGATATATCATTGCAAATGGTATGACATTGACGTGCATGGCTGCACAGCTCGCTGAAAAGTACGGGCGGAGCAGCTGTATGCAGAACCTGTCCGGTAAACTGCGTCGCGGCACTTTCAGTTATACTGAAGCTGTCGAGATTGCTGATATTCTCGGCTATGATATCGTATGGAAGAAAAGGAAGTGTTGACAATAGCAGAGATTTACGGATATGTCCGAGTTTCAACGAAAGAACAGAATGAGGACAGGCAGATGATTGCACTGAGGGAATTGGCTGTGCCGGAGAGAAATATCTTTATAGATAAGCAATCGGGTAAAGATTTTGAACGGCCACAGTATAAAAAACTGCTGCGTAAAATGAAAAAAGACGATCTTCTCTGCATCAAGAGTATAGACCGTCTGGGACGCAATTATGAGGAAATATTAGCACAATGGCGGATTCTTACGAAAGATAAAGGCATCGACATTATGGTTTTGGATATGCCACTGCTAGACACCCGGCGCGGAAAGGATCTGATGGGAACCTTCCTCAGCGATATCGTATTACAAGTGTTGTCCTTTGTTGCGGAAAACGAGCGTATTAATATCCGCCAGCGGCAAGCGGAAGGTATCGCGGCTGCAAAAGCGAAAGGGGTTCGCTTTGGGCGACCCCCGAAACCTTTACCCGGAAATTTTGAAGAGGTGTATCGACGTTGGGAAAAAGGCGAAATAACAGGCACAGCCGCAGCGCGAGGATGCAGAATGCCGTTGTCTACCTTTCGCAACAAGGCATTTAAAATCAAACAAAGTATAAAATGAATTTAACCGAGAATGCGAGAATGTGTACTTTTTGGCATCTTCACTGCCTATAATTTTTCTCTATTATAGCACGGTTTCATAGGAATTACTACTATTAAACCTTTATTATGTACAATGTCTACTTTGACTAACAAAAAAGTACACCTTTTGGCATCTCGCAACTGTCATTGCACTGAAGGAGGACAGAACAGCATCAATGCGGCGGACGAAAGAACTGCCGCGCAAGATCAGAAACCTGTCAGAATATCGCCTTATTGGTCTTATCTTGGCAGGTATTACTATGTGTAAAGGAGCATTTGATGTGAAAACGAAATTATTGTCATGGCTGTTGACACTGAGTCTGCTCATGACCATGCTTCCGACTGCTGCGCTGGCCGCTGCGGCTCCCGGAACAAGCAGCGGTACAGTTATATATGTATCCGAAACCGGCGATGATTCAGCTGTCGGCGACGAGAACGCACCCCTTAAAACAATTGGTGCGGCATTTACGAAGGCAGCTGACGGAGATACGATCTGCCTGCTTTCTGATATTAAACTAGTTGGAAATCTTGTTCTGACCGGTGATAAATCAGTAACGCTGGCGGGCAAAGCCGATGAAACTGCAAAGAAGATTACCTATCAAAAAGACACTTCTACTGACCTTTATATGATTGAGGTTGGTGTTGAAAACGGCACAGCTACAGCGACGAACCTCACGCTTGAAAATATGACGATTGATGCTGAGGCACAGGATATTCGCTGCATCCGTGTTTGCCCTGAAAGCCAGCTCACATTAGAAAACGGTGCAACGGTCTGCAACGGACGTGCAGTTCATCGGAGCGGTCATTCAGGAAACACAGGAACAAATGACTGGGGCGGCGGTATCGTAGTTGATAGCACTGCAAAGCTGATTATGAATGATGGCTCCGCCGTAACCGACTGTTTTGCTGAACAGGGCGGCGGCATCTATCTCAGCGGCGAGATGGAGCTGAACGGCGGTATGCTTAGCGGAAATACCGCAGTTGGTGATTACTTTGATACTGACCATACACAAAGTGCCCATGGCGGTGCAATTCTGATTCGTGCAAATCGTGCTGACTATGATGAGAGTTATGATGCTCCGGCTAAATTGACTATGACCGGCGGAAACATTCAAAACAATAAAGCGGCAAGTGACCGAAGTGCTTTTGGCGGTGCGGTTGCCATTCTTGGTACACCAAAAAATTCTGTGGATTTGACCAACGAATTTATTATGACCGGGGGTACGATTTCCGGCAATACAGCCGGATACGGTGGTGCGATCTCTGTTTATGCGGCTGATCGCTATTGGAACGGCAATGCAAGCGTCAAGATTTCCGGTAATGCGGAGATTACCCAAAATACAGGCCGTAATGGCGGTGGCGCGATTGCTCTGTGGACCAGTAAAGCAGATGATTACTCCAGCACCGTAGAAATGAGCGGCGGTACGATTTCGGACAATAAGACATTCTCTAAGGGCGGCGGTGTTTTCCTGTACGGCAAGGGAGACTCGTTCTACATGACCGACGGCAAAATTTCCGATAACGAAGCTAAACAAGGTGGCGGCATCTTCATCAATGATACAGACGCGGCTGCTTATCTGCTGGGCGGTACCATTCAGGACAATAAGGCAACTGACGGATACCCCCACTATGATGATGCTTCGGAGCGAAGCTATTACGGAAACGCAGTTTACCAGGATGGCAGCCTCTATCTTGACGGCACAAAAGCTAACATCAGCGGCGATATTCGTATCGGCTGCCGCTTTGATACAAGCGGAGGAATTTCCACCAACCGTTTTGTAACTTTGGTCGGCGCATCGGATACGATGAACGATTATGAATTGACTTCTTTTAAAAATGAATCCTTGGATGGCAGAGTAGTTGTTGCCCCCGGTGCGATTACTTATGGCACAGCAACCTATAGCGTAGCAGATGCCGAGCCGTATCTGTCGCATTTTACACACAACCATAAGGGAATTATTTCAGATACTGATTATACGGCAGAAACGGGAACTTCTTCTCAGGCGAAGAGCCTTGTTCTGTACGGAGCAATCCAAAAGTTTTCTGTTACCTACACAGACGGTATCGGCGGCACCAGCTTTGCGGATGAGGTAACCAGCGACCTGCGCCGTGGAACACCCACCCCTGCATTTACCGGCGGAACGCCGACTCGCAGCGGTTATACCTTTACCGGCTGGGAGCCGTCCGTAGCCGCAACGGTAACGGACAATGCCGTTTATACCGCACAGTGGGCAAAGAACAGTTCCTCCTCCCATCATTCGACCCGCTATACGCTGCACTATGAGTCGAACGGCGGCACGGCTTACAAGGATGAGCGCTATTCTTCCGGCACGAAGGTGACGCTCGATAAGACCCCGACCCGCGAGAGTTATACCTTTACCGGCTGGTATGCGGATAAGGAACTGACTCAAAAGATCAGCAGCATCAAGATGACCAGCGAGAAGACCGTCTATGCTGGCTGGAAGGCATCCACTGTGCCGGATATGCTGAACGGCGATGACCACTACGCCTATGTAGTCGGTTACTCCGATGGCACTGTCCGTCCGAACGCGAACATCAGCCGCGCCGAAGTTGCAACGATTTTCTTCCGCCTGCTCAAGAAGGAAGTTCGTGATGGCAACTTGACCACTGAAAATATATTTGCTGATGTAACGAATGGACAGTGGCACAACAAGGCGATTTCCACGATGGCGAAGCTCGGCATCGTCAAGGGCCGCCGTGCGGACCGCTTGGACCCTGATGCCTCGATCACTCGTGCGGAGTTTGCGGCAATCTGCGCGCGCTTCAACACCAAACCGGTTGAGAACAGCAGCAGCTTCTCCGACATTTCCGGTCACTGGGCGGAAAACGAGATCGAGAGAGCGGCGGCGTTCGGCTGGATTTCGGGCTATCCGGACGGCACGTTCCGCCCCGACGCCCGCATCACCCGCGCTGAAGCCATGACCATGATCAACCGCGTGCTCTGCCGTATGCCGCAGAGCAAAAGCGACCTGCTGGACAGCATGGTAACGTGGCCGGACAACAAGCCGTCCGACTGGCACTATCTCGCCGTGCAGGAGGCCACGAACAGCCATGACTTCAACCGTCAGGGCGAGGTCGGCGAAAGCTGGACGAAGCTGACGAGCGTCCCCGACTGGAAGCAGTATCAGTAAGGGGGAGAAATTTATGAAAAAACGAATCCTATCAGGGCTGTTAGTAGCGGCAATGCTGCTCACATCATTGCCAACAGCCGCATTTGCGGCGGATGATACGAATGCTGAAGCGCCTGACACCGGTGAAACCCAAACGATCCTACCTCAATCAGAGGAGGATGCGGAGCAGTCGACTGTCACCGCGCCAAGCTATGAAGTATCTACTACAGCTGAACTCAGCAACGCGCTAACGCAGATTGCGGTATCGGAGTCTGGTGAAGCTATGATCGTACTGAAAGCGGATGTCAATGCTCCGGCAGAAAGCAATGTTGCGTCCTTCGGCGCAAACGGCAAGCATATCACCGTTTGCAGCACGGCAGGCAATCTGTTTAAGCTTAATATGGCGAGTCGTGGTATTCTGACCGGTGACTGCACCTTTGATAATGTTGATGTGACCGGCAGCAGACTGTTCTGCAACGGTTATCGGACGATTTTCACCGAAAACGGTCAGATCCATTTGAGTGAAACGCTCTACGGCGGCGGTTACAAAAAAACGGTAGCCAGCACCTATGTTGTGATTGCGGCAACCGGTTATATCAACCCGACTTCTTCGAGTGGTTTGCACGACGTGATCGGCGGCTCCTATCAAGGCTCCGTTGAGGGAGATACCTATTTGGAAATCACGGGCGATATTCAAATGCAGAGCGGCAACCATCTGAACCCCGGCTGCATGAAGGGCGACGGCAGCAGCGGCGATGGCAGGAACGTGCCCGATGTCTATGTCGGCGGCAATGCTACGCTGATTTATGACAACAAAAATAGTACCGCTACCGCGTCTCCCTCAATTGAAGGCACATACGGCTGCGAAATGAAGGGGAATGTTACTCTGGATGTTCGTGCAGGCAGTGTAGTGGGCATTGCCGGTACGGAGGAGCCGCTGGAGAAATCCATCATTCGCGGCGATTTGCATATTATCGCAGGCAATCCTGATTATGAGAATACCGATCGGATTCTGCGGTTAGGTAGCAACTGGCCGATTGTCGGCGCAGGCAACCGCTTTGCAACCTATCCCGGTGTTGAGGGCAATTATACGGTAGGCGGCAACATTACAATCGACACCTATGAGAATGTCTGGAGCTGGGATAAGGGTGTAGACCCTACGACTGATCACGACAAGTGGTATGATATTCCTGAAATCTATGGCGCCATCCGTGGCAATGTTGGTGGTAGCATTACTATCAATGCTCATGGTTCTCATGTGGAAAATATCACCGGTGCATCGGATTCTTCGACGGTCGGCGGCGATGTGACCATCAACGCCACGAATGTTGAGCTGAAGAACTACTATTATGAGGACCCGGATTACGATGAGGGCGATATTTATGCAAATTACAGAAGTATAATCAATGGTAAATGCGCCATCAATGTGGATGGCGGCGATGTAAATATCGTTCGGTTGACCAATGGCAAAACGGTCAACGAGGATTCACAGATCACGATTACCGGCAGTCCCAAAATCCGTACTGGCGTACTTTCTACTTCTAATTATGACAAAACCCCGAAGAATGTAGCTGTTACGCTGACCGACTGTACTGCAACAATTCCGTTTATTCAATCATCTACGCATACCCGTGTGACCAACAATTCTGATGTGAAATTAAACGGCTTATGGCTCACAGGCAGTTTGACAGTTGACGAAGGCAGTATTCTCAAAACCGATGATTTAGACGATATGGAACTGTCTGGCAATGTGGTCGTAAACGGTACATGGGAACAGCTTTTTATCAACAGCTCGAGAGCAGCGGCCTATGATGTCACGATTGCAGGGACGATGGCAGTTGGGAAAAGCGGTAAATATATTGGTCACGGTTCAACTCATGTTGCTGGTGATGTGAATTCCTGTGGCATGATGGCGTTGATGAAGCCGTCTGAGTTTGGCGGGAACTATGCAGGCACAAACGCAGAGCTGCGCTTACCGGCAGTCGTGACGAATTACACAGCTGCTGATATCCCGTTGAAAATCGGCGGTCTTTCCACCGGCACCACCACGGTCAACACGATGGACCCCGCTGACTGGCAGACTCTGAAAAAGCCTGCACTTGGTGACAACTACATTCTTTCCGAGAAAAACACCGATTCTCCCGCGCAGAATGTGTTTGTACTGGGCAATGCCGATGCCGTGGAAGACGGCTGGTTCCTCAAGCGCATGGCCGATGCCGATGGCTCGAACAATTACTATATGTGGCAGGTGGCAAACGGTATCCGCGTCATCTTCGATAAGAACGGCGGCGACACCGAAGCCTCTCCGCGTATTATGTCGCAGGAGAAGGTTGCAGGCAGTGCAAACCATTTTGACCTGCCGACGACCAATCCGACCCGCAGCGGCTACATATTCACGGGCTGGAATACTAAGGCAGACGGTTCGGGCGATGCCTTTACTGCTGCGACCGATGTGACCAGCAATATTACGGTTTATGCCCAGTGGAAGGACAGCACGACTTATTCCGTAACCTACAAGGACGGCGTGGATGGCACTGTCTTTGCCGATCAGACGACCGCTGATCTGCACGTCGGCGATACAACACCGGCTTTTTCCGGTACACCGACCCGCAGCGGCTACACCTTTACCGGCTGGGAGCCGTCCGTAGCTGCAACGGTAACGGACAATGCCGTTTATACCGCACAGTGGGCAAAGAACAGTTCCTCCTCCCATCATTCGACCCGCTATACGCTGCACTATGAGTCGAACGGCGGCACAGCTTACAAGGATGAGCGCTATTCTTCCGGCACGAAGGTGACACTCGATAAGACCCCGACCCGCGAGAGCTATACCTTTACCGGCTGGTATGCGGACCAGGCACTGACGCAGAAGATCACAACCGTGACGATGAACAGCAACAAGACGGTCTACGCAGGCTGGGAGGCTACCGGCGTACCGGACAAGCTCAACGGCGATGACCACTACGCCTATGTGATTGGCTACTTGGACGGCAACGTTCGTCCGAACGCGAACGTCAGCCGCGCTGAGACCGCGACGATCTTCTTCCGACTGCTCAAATCCGACATCCGTGACGGAAATCTGATCGCCGACAACGGATTTTCCGATGTTTCGGACGGCCAGTGGCACAACAAGGCGATTTCCACGATGGCAAAGCTCGGTATCGTCAAGGGCCGCCGTGCGGACAACTTTGACCCCGATGCCTCGATCACCCGTGCGGAGTTTGCGGCAATCTGTGCGCGCTTCAACACCAAACCGGTCGAGAACAGCGGCAGCTTCTCCGACATTTCCGGTCACTGGGCGGAAAACGAGATCGAGAGAGCGGCGGCGTTCGGCTGGATTTCGGGCTATCCGGACGGCACGTTCCGCCCCGACGCCCGCATCACCCGCGCTGAAGCCATGACCATGATCAACCGCGTGCTCTGCCGTATGCCGCAGAGCAAAAGCGACCTGCTGGACAGCATGGTAACGTGGCCGGACAACAAGCCGTCCGACTGGCACTACATCGCTGTACAGGAGGCCACGAACAGCCATGACTTTGACCGTAAGGGCGAGGTCGGCGAAAGCTGGACGAAGCTGACGAGCGTCCCCGACTGGAAGCGGTATCAGTAAAAAAGTTAAAACGATATACAGGAAATTTAGTACAATAGCGTTATTCGAAAAGGACATTATGAATAAAAGAATTATTGCAAGTATTTTGACGGTTATAATGCTCATGACCATGCTTCCGACTGCTGCTTTTGCGGCAGACGGAGAGAGCACGGAGACAGGTGACTCGACCACCCCGGAAGCCGCCATTTATCTCGACCAGCAGCATGGCGCAGATGATAATGACGGACTGAGCAAAACGACTGCTGTAAAGACCATCGAAAAGGCAAACGAGCTTGCAAATGAAAAGAATATCAATGATATTTGTCTTTCGAGTTTTTATAAGGTCACAGGGACAGAAACTTGGGACCTTGGCGGAAAGACACTGCACCGCTATGGGCTCGGCGGCTATATGATCGAACTCGCCGATGCGTCTGCCTCGCTGACACTGAGTAACATTGTGATTGATGGCGCAGAGTGTACTGTGGATGCAGCACACGCTGCGGAGACCGACTCGATCATCAAGGCGGCGAACGGCGGCACTATCGTGCTGAACAGCGGTGCTATTTTACAAAACAATAAGGCGGCTCAGTTTGGTTCCGGTATTTTGGCGAATAACCGCGTCAACATAACGATGGAAGACGGCGCAATCATTCGTAACAATACAAACCGCAACTACGAATTGGGCGGCGGCATTCTGATTGGCAACAGCAGTACCTTCACCATGAACGGCGGCGAGATCAGCGGCAATACGGCGAATGGCGGAGGCGGTGTCGCGATCATCGGCTCAACGATGGTTATGAACAATGGTACGATCTCCAACAACAGCACCTACCGGACATCCGGTCAGGGCAGTTACGGTGCCGGTGTTTATGTTGCGGATTACGCCAACTCAAGTGGCGGCGATACATTGTTTACAGCTACACCGGCCTCTTTTGAAATGAATGGCGGCAAAATCACCGAAAATAAGGCACTTGACTACGGCGGCGGTGTTGTCACCTTCCCGCAGTACAGTAAGAAAATTACCATCAATATTAACAACGGCGAAATTTCCGGCAATAAGGTTACAGGTGGAAGCGGCGGCGCAGTCGCAGCGTTCTTCGGCGTAACTGAGCTGAATATCAAGGACGGCACGCTAACGGGAAATAGCGCTCGAAGCTACGGCGGCGGTGTTTTTCTGTATGACGCAACGAATGTAACGATTTCCGGCGGTACAATTTCCGAAAACAAAGCCTCGCAGGGTGGTGGCGTATACTTATGGCCAACATCCGCTGCTAAACAAACCGACGGTTCCATTGAAAACAATGTTGCAAATGCAGGCGGCGGTGTTTGTGGCGGCACCTATACCATGACAGGCGGTGTCATCAAGGATAATAACAATTCTCTGACCGAGGAAGCACGGCTTTCGACCAGAGGTGACGGTGTTTATGTAGGAACTGCCTTCAATCTGGGGGATGATGCTGAGATCAGCACGAATAACGATGTCTATCTGGTAAAGGGCAGCAGTATTCCCAAGGAAGGCCGTTATATCAATGTGATCTCCCAGTATACGGGCGCAAGCACCGCGAAACCGATTCAGATCCACAGCGAGGATCGCACGGTAGAGAATACCGAAATCGGTACGCAGCTTGTTCGTTATACGACGGACGCAGGCGGTGAAACTGCGGCGGCGACGGCCGATGCGGACGGTATTTTCGTCCCGAGCTGGAAAATGCCGGAGGGTCTGGCCATTGGACAGAGCAAGGCGGCAGGAAAGACCGACTGGATGACCTACGTACCGGCTGTTAAAATCCAGTATCAGTGGGTCAGCACGGATAACCCCACCGATGTAACACCCCCTGCGAATGATTATATTCGTACCGGCAGAGCATATACGGCGAAAGCACAGCAGAATTCCCACCAGGGATATACCTTTGATGGCTGGTACACGGATACCACATGTACAGTGCCGTATGTGAACGGTACGGTTCTGAATACGGATACGGTTCTTTACGGTCGCTGGAAGGCGGAGCACGGCAATCTGTCCGTTGCCAAGACCGTAGCCGGAAACAACGGAGATACCTCCAAGGCGTTCAACTTTACCGTGACGCTCGGCGATACCGGCATCAACGGCACATTTGGTGAAATGACTTTTGCCGATGGAGTCGCAACCTTCGTTCTGAAGCACGGTGAGAGCAAGACTGCTGTCGGTCTGCCTGCAGGAATCACCTATACCGTAACCGAGGCGGAGGCAGATAAGGACGGCTACACCACAACGTCTGTCAACGCCAGCGGCAGTATCATCAAGGATGACACCGCAGCGGCGGCCTTTACCAACACCCGAAACAGCTCCTCCTCCCATCATTCGACCCGCTATACGCTGCACTATGAGTCGAACGGCGGCACGGCTTACAAGGATGAGCGCTATTCTTCCGGCACGAAGGTGACGCTCGATAAGACCCCGACCCGCGAGAGTTACACCTTCACCGGCTGGTACGCCGATAAGGCGCTGACGCAGAAGATCACAAGCGTGACGATGAACGGCGACAAGACAGTCTACGCAGGCTGGGAGGCGACCGGCGTGCCGGACAAGCTCAACGGCGATGACCATTTCGCCTATGTCATCGGCTATCCGGACGGCAAGGTACACCCGAAGGGCAATATCAGCCGCGCGGAAACGGCGACAATCTTCTTCAGACTGCTCAAAGCGGACATTCGCGACGGAAATCTGACCGCTGACAACGATTTTTCCGATGTTTCGGACGGCCAGTGGCACAACAAGGCGATTTCCACGATGGCAAAACTCGGCATCGTCAAGGGCCGCCGTGCGGACCGCTTTGACCCCGATGCCTCGATCACCCGTGCGGAGTTTGCGGCGATCTGTGCGCGCTTCAACACCAAACCCGTCGAGAACAGCGGCAGCTTCTCCGACATTTCCGGTCACTGGGCGGAAAACGAGATCGAGAGAGCGGCTGCGTTCGGCTGGATTTCGGGCTATCCGGACGGCACATTCCGCCCCGACGCCCGCATCACCCGCGCTGAGGCTATGACGATGATCAACCGCGTGCTCTGCCGTATGCCGCAGAGCGAAAGCGACCTGCTGGACAGCATGGTAACGTGGCCGGACAACAAGCTGTCCGACTGGCACTATCTCGCCGTGCAGGAGGCCACAAACAGCCATGACTTCAACCGTCAGGGCGAGGTCGGTGAAAGCTGGACGAAGCTGACGAGCGTACCTGACTGGAAGCAGTATCAGTAATACAACAAGGAATTTTCGGAGCAGTGGCTCTCAAAGAATGACAACATCCCCTCTGCTACTCCAAGACGGCAAATATCTATACATTCACTATGCTTGCGGCATAGTGAGAGTAGAGTTGTTTTTCCCCGTTCAAGACACAGCCAGAGTTAAGGATGTTGCGAACGATTCCTATTTTTCACGGAAAGCTGGGGCATTTGCCCCAGCCTTCTCCAAGCGCTTGACCACTGGTGGAGCGCTTGGAGAAGGTTCTCAGAATGATACCATATATTCCGCGCAAAGAAAGATTTACTGATTGATACAGAGATAGACAAAGGAAATTGCAGATATGGATATTCACAAAAATTTGAATCAGACCACAGAACTGGATAGCGCACGGAACGATCTGTCAGTGGAAAAGAAGCTGCTTGACTGTATTGAAAACCTTGTCATGAACGATGACTTCACAGCAGCGGTCAACTCTGGGCTGACGACTATCCTCGAATATTACGATGCGGATCGTACCTACATATTTGAATTTCAATGGAAGGAAAATCTTACTCGGAATACCTACGAAATTTGCAGAGATGGTATCTCTCCGCAGATTGAGAATCTGCAGACAGTGCCCGTTGATGTAGTAGCACGATGGGTGGATAGTTTTGAGGACCAGGAACAGAATACCATCATCTTTATCGGAGATGTTGATGCACTCAAGGATGATCCTACCCACCGCCTTGAGTATGATTGCCTGCATCCGCAGGGGATCAAGAGTCTTATTGCCGTTCCCATTTTTATAAATGGCAAACTGCACGGCTTTCTTGGAATCGATAATCCCCGTAGCCACATGGATGCGCTGACGTTGTTAACGCAGCTTACTTATATCATTGCAAACGAGCTGCAAAAGCGCCTGCTTACAGAAGCACTGACGAAAAAAAGCTATCAGGACCCGCTGACCGGTCTAAACAACCGCTTGGCCTATGACGAGATGTTGGATCATTTGCGCGGAAAGGAGTTTCCGGTAGGCGTAGGATTTTTGGACATCAATGGGATGAAATGGATCAACGATACGCTCGGTCATGACATGGGCAACAAAGTGATCCAAAAGATTTGCACTATTCTCAACGAGCACATCGAACAGCAGTATATCTACCGCATCAGCGGCGATGAGTTCGTTATGATCTGGCCAGATGTTGATTATAAGGTTTTTATGAGCGCCGCAAAAAAACTGGAGGCGGCGCTGTTTGACGAGAAAAACATTGCATCGTTTGGTTTTGTATGGGGAAAAGAAGAAGATACGGGTATTGCCGTTCGCAAGGCAGAGAAAGCAATGCAGACAGCAAAGAATAAGTTCTACGCCGCAAATGCCGAATTAAAAGATAGTCGCCCCGGCTATCTGGACGCACTATTGCAGGAGTTTCGGGACAGCACCTTTATCCCATATTTGCAGCCGCTTTACAGTATCCAGTATAACCGTGTTTACGGTGCAGAAGTTCTCGTCCGTAAAATCGATCCGCATGGTAATATCCAGGCACCCGTGGAATTCATTGACGTTATGGAGCGTGAGCACATGATCTCTATGGTGGACTTCACAATGCTGCGGCAAGCCTGCGAACTGATCCAGAAATGGAAACCGGTATGGCCGGATATTGTGCTCAATGTAAACTTTTCACGCAACACACTGATGGAGCCAGACTTTCTGGAGCGGATCGATCAAATTCTTTCCGAGACCGGTGCTGACCCGGCGCAGCTTATCTTTGAGATCACGGAATCTTCGCAAAACATTCAGCTGGAATCCCTGTACAGTCTGTTGGATGAAGTGAAACAACGAGGTATTTCGCTGGCAATTGATGACCTTGGCACCGAGGCTTCCTGCCTTGAAATGCTTTATCTGCCGCAGATCAGCGTTGCAAAAATTGATAAAGGTTTGATCGACAAGGCTGAACACATCGACCGTGAACAGCTTGTCATCAAACATGTTGTCGACCTGTGCCACGATTTGAATATGCGCTGTGTGGCAGAGGGTATCGAAACAGACAGCCAGATCGAATTACTGAAAAAACTCGGATGTGATAAGCTGCAAGGCTATAAGATTGGTAAACCCATGCTGCCGGAAGACTTCCTTCGCCAGTTTGGAAATAATCGATAAAATAACAACAGCGACATTAAGCATGCTATCGAAGGATAGCAATTCAAATAATACACGAAAACAGGAAAACGGATTATATTGCTGCATATTCTTACTTTGTCAGTGTCGGCGGCAATGATTTCTTTCAATATTGCTTAAGCTGTTCTGGCGCATTGAGTGTCTCTCTGAGCAAAAAATCCACATCGCACGCTTTTCTTTGTGGGGATGTTTGACGGTTACGAACAAAAACAGGCTGCTTTTTAGCAGCCTGTTTTCGTGTTACGGGAAGTTATGCGTTTTCATCATAGACTTCGATATCACAGTATTGGTGAGCGATCAAACCGCAGATCTATCCCTCTTTTACTAAAACCCCGCACCACATCTAACAATTTCGGCATTTTCCCTTTGTCGTGATACCGAATATATACCAAAGTGGCTTTGAAAATTTTTAGATAGCTTCGAGAAGCGTTACCGCCGTAGTTTCTACGGATTCCAACACATGAATATAGGTGTTATAAGTAACAGATACATTCGCGTGTCCGAGCCACTTGCTTACTACGGTAATCGGGACACCGGCGTTAAGTGTCTGTGTTGCAAAGGTGTGACGAAGCTGGTGAAGCGTGAACGGCTTGCTGATTTCAGCATATTTCAGCACACGATGGAGTACACGCTGCAACTGGTCGTTAGACAGCATATTGCCATTGAGCGACGCTACCACATTCGGACTGCAAATTCCTTTCTTGCGGTAGATGGTGTGCAGGTTTTTCAAAGCGGCAATCGCCTTTGTGTTCAGCGGAACAATGCGGTTGCCGCTTGTCGTTTTCGTGCCCTTGATTTTCGCCTTTTTGTGATTCTTCCGTTCACCGTTTCGGTCGCGGTCGCAGACCATAGACAGGTTCTTGTTCACTGTAACCGTTTTACTGCAAAAGTCAATGTCAGACCATTTCAAAGCCTGCAACTCACCGCAGCGCAAACCGGTATGCACGAGGAACACAATCAGATTCGCGTGCGTAATCAACGGCAGACCGTTCTTTCGCTTCATTACTGCTACCTGCTCCAACGCCCGCACTTCCTCGCTTTCCAGCGCGATGATTTCGCGTTCCGGTTTGAACAGCGTCTTTTTCGGCATCTTCACATTGCGCATGGGATTCTTCGCAATATCGCCCTCGGAATGAGCATACTGAAACAGTTCCGACAAAAGGAAATTGATCTTCTTCACTACACTGTACGAAAGCGTTTTGCTTTTCGCAACCAGCAGATTCTGAATCTCCTCACTGCGGATAGACGCAATCTGAATATCGCCCAATACAGGCTTGATATGATGCAAATAAATGCTTTCGTAACGGTCAAAACTGCTGTTTTCGACAGAGTGCTGCTTGAACGTGTAAAACCAGTTATCTGCATAATCACGAAAAAACACTTTCTTGCACGCAGTCAGACCGCGTGCCGTCTGCTTTTTCCAATCCCGCAGCTTGCGGCGAACCTCAGCTTCGGTCGAACCATAAAGGTACTGCGGTTTCGCCATGGCTTCATCGCGGTATTTTGCTACCCAGCGGCCATCTTTGTGCTGATAAATACTGCCCTCCCCGTAATGACGATTCGTTTTCGTTACTTTTTCTGTTGTATTGCTCATTTTCGCTCCTGACCCGGTGCGGCAGCTACAACAGCTAACATTGTTATTATACGCCATACTCTGCATGGTTCGCAACGTCTGGTTAATAGAAGATTTCACGTCCGCGATTGGCCGCGAACCAGCGGTCAAGTTCTGCTCGAATGGTGATGTAATCACGTCCAACTTTGGTGACGGGCAGAACACCGGCCCGCAGTAAGGCGTTGAGTTTTGACCGGCCGAACGGAAACAGTTCCAGCAGATCATTCTGTGATAAAATTTCGTAATCAAATGACATGTAAAACCTCCATGAAGTGCGAAACCGGAAGAATACACGCAAAGAAGCGGTATTCTTCCGGTTTTATAATGATTTATACTGTTACTGTCAGTCTATTCGGCCTCACCCCCGACTGCGGGAAGCACCAAGCGATCGGCGGCGTACCGATTCCACAGGAATTTCACCTATCCGTTGTCCGACCTCATTGCCTGCGACGTTTTCACGCTCGGACGGTGACTGGTCGGGAGTATCATTATCTTCCGCGCGGGTCATTGCCATGATAGGAGCCACCCACAGTTCACAGCTTTCCGCTGCAGCTCTCCGCGCCGAATTTGTACCTGATGCCTGAGTATGCGGTTGTCAAAGGACATTGGAAATATTTCCTCTTTTACTATAACGCCGAAATGTGGTCAATGGAATAGCCCCTGAAAAATATTTTTAATCATGCACAAGATTCAACTTCAGTTTTTGTGCGATATGCTAATATCTTATCAAAACGCCGGTAAAAACCGCTTTTGAGGTGAGGGGAGAGGAACGAAATCCGCGCCGCCCGCGTCTTTCCTCTCCCCCTGCTGCGGTTGATGGATAACTCCCTTGCGGCAGTTACCCACAGCCGCAGCACCCCCTCACCATTCTCGCGGCGGCGAGCGCAGAGAAAAAAACTTTGAAGTCTATAACAATAGACCCTCTCCGACGTAAGCAGTACACAATTTTAAACAAGTACTTGTTTAAGTATAAAAATATTTTTGTCGAAATTGACAAAGTAATAATTGACAAACACCCAGTAACTTAGTATAATTTGAATAGCAAAATAACCCAAACTCTTAGGAGAATGGCAGAAATGGCAAAACAGAGGAAACTCTGCGGCGCAAAGCTATAGGATCTAAACGATTGTCCAGCAATCGCATGACAGCCAGTTACCTAAACCAGTCCCCGCATTACGGGCGCAGTACTGTGTGGACTACTATCCATGCGGTACTGCGCCCTTTTTTAACTGTTTGGGCGCAAAAGAAAGGGAGCGATCGAAAAATGAAACGCACACGAATCAGCGTATTGCTTGTAATAGCCTTGCTGTTGCAGCTATACGCACCACTCACGGCAGGCGCAGTAGACTTTACGCCAAACCCACAGACGGAATATGCCAAACGATTTATTGCCGCCTGTGATGGACAGACATGGTTCATCAATGAGATTGAGCGTTTGCTGAACGCCCAGCAGCGCACACTGGATACCATCACCGGAGCGGAAGACCTTGTGGAAATCAAGAGCATTGGTCTAAAAGGTCAGAACATCACCGGACATATACCGGCTGCAATCGGGGAACTTAGTGAATTGCGGTATCTGTTCCTCTCGGATAATCATTTGAGCGGAGATATTCCGTCTGCGCTCTATACGCTCCCGAAACTGCAAAATGTAGACTTGGGCGGCAATGATTATGCAGGTGCGATTCCTTCCGAGTTTGGTACAATGCCCGCATTGAAAACGCTGGTTCTCAAAGATAACCAGTACACTGGTACGATACCGGACACGATTTTGAGCAATACCCAGATTGAGGTGCTGAACCTCATGGGAAATCAGTTGACCGGCGGTTTTCCTGCGGCAGTTGCCGGTATGAGCAGTCTGAAATACTTGAACCTTTCGGAAAATGCTATCGGCGGTACGATTCCCGACCTGTCCGCGCTAACTAATCTTATCTCGCTTTCGGCGTGGCAGTGCGGATTGACCGGCACGATTCCCGAAACACTGTACACGCTTTCCGGTTTGCAGATTTTAGACCTGTCCGAAAACAAGCTGGAAGGCGAAATCTCTGCCGGTATTGCTAATCTGGCAGACCTGCAATATCTCGCGCTGGACACGAATCCTCTGCGCGGTGTATTACCGGACGCATTTACGCATACCGCGTTGACCGAGATTCATTTGGAAAACACTTATCTGCGCGGTTTTGTTCCTGCTACGCTCAAAGCACGGCATGACGCAGGTGCAAAGGTGTATCTGAACAATAACTACATGACCGGCGCTGTCTTGAAGGATATGCCGAACAACACCGGAAACTTTACCGATGGTGCGGCAAGCGAACAGCACCAGCTTACCGGCACTCGTTCCACGGTTACGGTCAGCAAGGACGGCACGGTAAATCTGTATGCGCTGCTGCTGAACAAGTCGCTGACTACCGGCAGCACGGCAAAGGTGCTGCTTAGACCGGACGAGTATGTTGTGACCTTTGATGATACCAAGGTGCAGGTTACTGCGGATAGCAGCGGTATCTATGTGAAGGCTTTGACGGATATTCCGCTGAATACGAATTTCAGTATCACAATCCAAATCAAGGACAACACCGGCTCTGAATATTCCAAGGTAAAGCTGACCCTCACTACCGATGTTACCAGCGGTGGCGGCGGCGGTATCGGCGGCGGTGGCGGCGGCACACCTGCAACGCCCAAGGTAGAACACAAGCTGTATATCAACGGCTTTACCGATGGTATGTTCCATGCCGAACGCAATATCACCCGCGAACAGACCGCGAAAATGCTGATTGACGCGCTGGAAAAGGAAACTGCCGAACCGGAGCAATCCTCGTATACCGATGTTGCCAATAACCGCTGGTCGTATCGCTGGGTTGAAGCAGCGTCCAAGGAAGGCTACATGGTAGGCTATAACGGCGGCGTGTTCAAACCGGAATCTGCAATCACTCGTGCCGAGATGGCAACGGCCTTGTCGCGTATCGCAGCAAAGGAAGGCTTGATTATGACCAGCAGTACCAAGACCTTCTCTGATGTGGCAGACGGCAAATGGTACAGCAGCTATATTCGTCAAGCGGTGCAGTACGGCTTAATCAGCGGCTATACGGACGGCACCTTCCGACCGGAGCAGTACATCACCCGCGCTGAAACCGTAACGATGATAAACCGTATGCTCGGCAGAAACTATGAAACGGCAACCGAACTGCACAGCATGGCTTGTCCGTTCCCCGATGTCAGCCAGAGCAACTGGGCGTATGGCAACATCATGGAAGCCGCTATCACGCACAAGCACTGATAGAAAGAATTAGAAACGGAAGAACTCCTGAATAGTTGGAGGTAAACTTATGAAGAAAGCATTAGTCCGCAGAGTAGTTTCTCTGTTCCTGTGCTTTTGCATGGTGATTGGATTCGTGCCAATCATCGACGCACAGGCAGCAGAAATCAAAGGCGGCACATTCGACCCGCATACCGGTTATCTGGAACTGGAATTTGGGTATCAGCTTACACAGTATGTGAATATCAATGTCTATGTCCGCAGTCCTTCGGACGATGGATTGAAGAAAGAATTTGTCGGCTCGATTGTAGAGAATTACCTGCTCTCCGGTGCAAACGATGTTAAAGCATGGCTTCCCGAAGATTCACCGGACACTATGGTATCGCCCTACACACCGGCAACCAAAACGGACGGCGGTTTGGTAAAACTGTCCGAGGACGGCATTTATCAAGCAGACAAGAACTTTGCCGGTGAAGATATTGAGCCGGTAGCCATGATGAAGCACACGCTTATATGGGACGGCTCTCTCAATGGTATTCCGATTATCGGTCCGAACCTCGATGAAGATGTGTTTTATCTGACCGTAGAAATTGAACCGCTCGGCAGACCGGATAAGAATGTTGAGTGTACCGACAGTGATGATAGCCACACGCACGGTCAGAACTATACTTGGCCGCAGAAGCAGGAGAACGGCAAGAAAAAGTTTGCTGTCAGTACCGAACTGCTGGTAGACTACCGTGATTATGTTGTCGGTGAAGATGGCACGGCGGCGTTCCTCATGCTGAAAGGCAGTTTGTCCGATGAAGTACGCAAGAAACTGTACGAGCAGTTTGTCAGCGGCAGTCTGGCGTGCAATGAATTGACCGGTTTCCCCGAACTGGAAGGCTTGGTGCTGGACTACCAGAACCTTGACCCTGTAAACATGGTAACAGGTGCGTACAACTTCATGTACGAGGACTTGAAGCTGGAAGGCATTATCCCGCTGACCTTCCTTCGTGTTTACAACTCGCGCTACAACAAGGGTGCGCTGGGTACTGGCTTTACGCACAGTTACGATTATTCGCTCATCAATGACCGTGGTATTATCCGTGTGACAATGCCCGGCGGTGAGGAGCAAATCTTCCTTACGCTCCGTGGCGGCGGCTATGATTCTCTGGCAGACAGCGGCTTTGTTCTGGAAAATGAAGCAGACGGCAGCTACCGCATGACGCACGAGGACGGCGCAGCGTTCATTTTCTCGAATGATGGCAAGAGCGGCAAGCTGCAAACCGTCTATAATCCCGATGGTACGCCGGTAGCACAGCTTACCTACAACGGCGATGAACTGACCGGAATTGACGGCATTGCAGGCAGCTATACGCTGGCATGGTCGAACGGACATATTTCGTCCGTGACCGATAACGCAGGCCGCACCGTATCGTATGAGCATGACGGCGATTTTCTGACCGGCGTTACCAATGCAGACGGTGATACGCTGCATTATACCTACGATGGCAACGGCTATCTGAACAGTGCTACCGACTTTGAAGGCGAAGTCTATATTGAGAACGAGTATGACGGCATAGGCCGTGTGGTAAAGCAGACCTTTATCAATGCGGACATTCCCACTGTTTCTACCGTTTCCTATGACGATGACGCGCGTGTTACGACCTGTGTAGACGCAAACGGTCTGGAAACACGCTACTACTACGATAATCACCGTAACATCCAGAAAATCGGAACAGTTATCGACGGCACGGAGTACACCACCAACAACACCTATGACGGCGATTATCGCGCCAACTCTGCAAGCGACCGTCTGAATGGTGCAACCGCATACGAGTACGACAGCAGCGGCAATGTGACGAAGGTTCGCTATGCGGATAATACCACTATGACGCTGACTTATACGGCGGGCGGCGATATTGCGTCCATCACGGACGCGCTCGGCAATACGGAAACCTATACCTACTCCGGACACAGCTTGACCGAGTTCCGCGACAAGAACGGACATACCACTTCGTACACCTATAATGCACTCGGTCTGCCGATTACGGTTACGGACGCACTCGGCAATCAGACCACCTATGCGTATGACGATAAGGGACGGCAGCTTTCTGTCACCGACGCTGAGGGCGGTGTTACCAGCTTTGAATACGATGCCGTAGGCCGCATCGTTGCAGAGCATACCAAGGTGAGTGATACGGCTACCGCAACGACCAAGCATACCTACTCCAAGGCGGGCAAGCTGCTGAAAACCGTAGACGCGCTGGGCGGCGAAACCTCGTATGAGTACAATGCCAACGGCTTTACCACCTCGACCAAGGACGCGCTCTGCGGCACGGTAACGACCGAATACGGCACGAACGGCGAACCGCTCAAACGCACGGACGCGAACGGCAATGAAACCACCTATGAATATGACAAGGATACCGCACAGCTTGTATCGGTAACAGACGCAGAGGGCAACGAAACCCGCTACACCTACAACGATCGCGGCCTGCTTATCCAGACTACGGACGCGGAAGGCAATGCGACTACCTATGAATATGACGCGCTCGACCGTGTAGCAAAGACGATTGACGCGCTGGACGGCGAAACGATCTATGCGTATGACAGCATGGGACGCACGGTTTCGGAAACCGACGCAGAAGGCAACAAGAAAACCTACACCTATGACGCGCTCGGACGAACCAAGACTGAAACCGACGGTGCAGGCAACAAGACAACCTATACCTATGACCCTGTTGGCAATCTGCTTGTCACAACGGACGCAAACGGCAATGAAACCAAGACCGAGTACAACGCCATCAATGCAGCGGTAAAGCAGATTGACGGCGAAGGCAACGAAACCACCTACACTTACGACAAGGTAGGACGGCTGCTGACCGAAACGGACGCACTCGGCGGCGTTACCGCGTACACCTACGACCTTGCGGGCAATCAGCTTAGTGTTACCGACCCCGAAGGCAATGTGACAAAGTATATCTATGACCTGCTGGGACGCGCCGTAGAGCAGATTAACGCAGACGGCAGCAAGACCCGCACGGTGTATGACGCGCTGGGACGCACGACAGAAAGCTATGACGAACTCGGCGGTAAGACTGCTACCACCTATGATGCGAACGGCAACCAACTCACCGTCACTGACCCGAAAGGCAACAAAACTTCGTATCAGTACAACCGCAAAGACCAGATTACTGTTATCACCTATGCGGACGGCGGCGAAACCCACTATACCTACAATGCGCTCGGAAATGTCAGCGAAGTAACCGACCAGAACGGCAATGCAACCAAGTACACCTATGACGCACTCGGCAGAACGCATACCGAAACCAACGCAGTAGGTGTTGTGACCGAATACGGCTACGACAAGGTAGGCAACACGGTTTCTGTCACCAAGGACGGAACAGTAATCGCAAAGAGCGAGTACGACGGTGCGTATCGTGTGATAAAAACGATTGACGGACTGGGTAATGCGGGAACAAAGCAATATGACGGCGTAGGCAATGTACTGGTTTCCACTGACCGTGAAGGCAATGCAACACAGTACACCTACGACAAAAACTATAACCTGCTCAAGACCACAGACGCAGAAGGCGGCGTGTCCTCGTCTGCTTATGACGCGCTGGGTCGTGTCGTTTCTGCAACCGATGAAAACGGCAATGCAACGACCTACACCTACGATAAGAACGGCAATGTACTGACCGAAACCGACGCGCTTTCCGGTGTTGTTACCAACACCTACGACACACGCGGCAGAGTAGCAGCAACTACGGACAAGCTGGGTGCAACGACTACCTACACCTATGATGCAGCCGGTAATCTCCGCAAGGAAACCGACGCGAATAATGCGTATGCCGTTTATCAGTATGATGCGAACAACAATCTCATTCAGTACACCAACCGCAACAACGAATGGGTGAAGTATGCGTATGACTGCATGAATCGGCAGGTCAAGGAAACCAACCAGCTTAACCATGCAACCGAGTACGAATACGACCTTGCAGGCAACCAGACGGCGGTGATCGACGGCAACAAGAACAAGACCATATACACCTATGACGGCTTGAATCGTCTTGTTTCCAAGACCAACGCCGAAGGCGGTATGTTCGAGTACCGGTATGATTCGTTTGGCAACACCGCAGGCACGACGATGTACGGCGGCGGTGACGAGAAGGCCGCGACCACTTATGCCTATGATGCAG
Organism: Butyricicoccus sp. AM05-1; assembly: GCF_003474415.1. NCBI lineage: Bacteria > Bacillati > Bacillota > Clostridia > Eubacteriales > Butyricicoccaceae > Butyricicoccus > Butyricicoccus sp. AM05-1. The sequence goes on from NZ_QUDG01000004.1 coordinate 217,778, forward strand.
CGGGCAATCTGCTGACCGAAACCTCTCCGCTGGGCAGCGTGACTACCTACACGCATGACAAGGAAGGCAATGTGCTGACGCAGGTTGACGAAAACGGCAAGCAGACCGCGTACACCTACGACAAGTTGTATCGCATGGTTTCCCGCAAGGACGCGGATGGTACTGCGACCTTTGCCTATGACAAGGCGGGCAACATGACCTCGGCCAAGGATGGAAACGGCACGGTAGCATTTGCGTTCGACGCGCTTTCCCGCACCACCGCTGTCACAAATGAGGACGGCACGACCACGGCGTACACCTACGACGCGGCAAGCAACCGTCTGTCCATCACCTACCCCGACGGCAAGGCTGTTACGACCGCGTATGATAGTCTCGGCAATGTGAAGTCCCAGACCGACCATGACGGCACAGGCATTACCTACACGCGCGACGCGGAAGGACGCACAATCAAGGAAGGCCACAGCGACGGCAGCACGACCGAGTATGATTATAACGCCGCCGGTCTGCTGACGCTGCAAAAGGAAGTCACCAAGAGCAACAGCACACGCCGTCAGACTGCGTATACCTACGATGATGCGGGCAATATCGTAAGTGAAAACCGTTCCGGTGTAGACATTGACAAGAAGGACGAGTTGGTACGCTACTACTACGATAAGGCCAATCAGCTTATCCGCACCAATATCGAGGGCAAGAATACGAAGTATTCCTACGACCTCGCGGGCAATCTGCTTTCCGATGGTACGAACACTTACACCTACGATCTGCAAAACCGTCTGGTTAGCAAGACCGGCAAGGACGGTACGACCACTTATACCTATGACGCGGCGGGCAATCTGATTAAGAAGGCTGCACCGGACGGCGCGACCGAATATACCTACACGGCACAGAACAAGCTGAAAACCGGCAAGACCGAGGACGGCCAGAGCAGCACCTACACTTACAATGCGCTCAATGCACGCATTAAAAATGTACAAGTGCGTGACAACAAGAATGCCGGCCATGCAAACTCCGACTTGAAGGACGGCTCGCATGGCACCGATTATCTGGACTTCTTGATGGACGGACGCTTTTTCTGGCAGCGCACATGGGAAACCGAGGTAGGCACGACCTTCCAGAGCAACTTTGAAACCGTAACAAAGAACTATGTTGTAGACTATCTTTCTGCGGCTAACCGTGATATACTGGTAACAGAGGACGGCAGCTTTACACAGCGCTATGTGTACGATGAGAACAGCACCCGAATCTCCGCAGAGTATGGCTATGCAGTCGGCACGAAGCGCGGCGAAGGCGGCGAAAACCTGCAAAGTGACTTTGCTGCAAACGATGTACGCAAGGTGTGGTATCGCACCAGCCACCTTGGCAGTACGCTGTTTGCCGTAGACGAAAACGGCAAGGTAATCTCGCACACGATCTATGACCCGTGGGGCAATCCGCTGACCGAAACTTACACAGATACGAATTTCAGCGGTATTGATAACTCTAACAATTACACCGGCTACACTTGGGACGAAGTGCTTGACCTGTATTTCGCGCAGAATCGTTTCTACGACCCTGCCGACCACAGGTTCACGCAGGAAGACCCCATCAAGGACGGCGAGAATTGGTATGCGTATTGCGGGAATAATCCTATCAATGGTGTCGATCCTTTCGGAACTTCTATTTGGTCTGACGCCAGTGCGCAAATTAAAAAATGGGGAACATCTGCAAAGAACTGGACAACCGAGCAATTAAATAAAGCAAAAACATGGATTAAAGAGCGAGTACAGTCTATAATAGCAACTGTTAAAAGTTATACAATGCATTTTACAGACTCTACTCGAAGACAAGATGTAGTCCGTGGCATGGTTGCGTCTGCTTTTATCAATATGGCTGGAAAGCAAACTGATTTGTTAAAAGCTCTGGTGAATACTCGCCGAATATCCATTGCTCTACCTACACAACAGGAATTAAAATCAAATCTTACCAATAGTAGTAAAATCAATTCGTATTTTCTTAATCGGTCTAAATTCAAAGATTCTTACTACTTAGGAAGAATGATAGGCGATGGCATTGTTGCTGCCGCAGGAATTGGTCTAAGTGCAAAGTCTATTTTTGAAATGTTTGTTGGTGGAGGTATGGCAGGTATTGGTACTGCCACAGCACCTACAGGAATTGGTGTTGCAATTATGGGTGTTGGCGCTGCATTAACAGCTGATGGCGTCATTACCGCAGGTGCGGGAATATCTATTGCTGTTGCAGCAGCAGATAGCTTTGGTGGCGATTCCTATAATTTCAGCTATTATCACAAATTAGATTGTGAGAAGCTAACGAAAAAATGGAATGAAATCTTGTCGAAGTGCACCAAAAGAAACGAAACCAAGGGCAACCACATCATGTATGAAAGAAATAATTCTAAAGGTTTCTCTACGGCTAAAAAAGACTTTGATTCTTTGAATTTGTCACACATTAAGACAAGTATCAATAGCAAGGGTAAAACAACCTATATTGGCACTGGTGCTAATGGAACCACATACAACCTTCATTGGAGTAGCACGGAAAGTCGTTGGTGTTTGCAACAGGGAAAAATTAAAATAAGGTATTAAGAATCACGGAATATGTGAGCATAGATAAATTTATCTATGCTCACATAAATTAAAAATCAGAGGTACGATAGTATGTTCAAAGAATGGTTATATTTCAAACAAGAATACGAAAAATATCACGATACCATGATGCTTGATGGATATTCGTGGAATGAGAATGGACTTTTGATTGACTTGCGATCACTAAGCGATAAGAAATATCAAATTCATTTCCACTTAAATGTTGAGATTGCGAAGTTTGAATATAATTTAGGAAGTGATTTAGTTACTCAAGATATGGACGATGATTATATACAGCAATCAGGAGCGACCCCACCGTGTATTGGATTTTATATAACCGATGAATCGGATTTAGCACATCGAGCGAAAGAAGTAGATATGTTTCAGTCGAATGCATATGAAAACAAAGAGTACCTTCATTATATTATGACAACAGAGGATTTTCGTATTGATATTGTTAGCACAGTACCGCCTAATATAAATTCGATAGATTGATATGAAAGCAGCACAATATGCAAAATATTTTATACGTACAATACTACTTATGGCCTTTATTGCGTTAGTGTTGACTGCAATTCATATACTCACACCGAAAATTGATGTGTCCTCTTTTGTCGGTGTTCATTGGGATATTGATCATCCAAAGGAGATTTCATATTCCTTTGATAGGGAAGACTTGGTTCAAGAAATTTTGAGGCTGAAACCTAACGCAGATACGGAAGATGTTGAAGAGTTTGCAAACTCTATTCAAATGGAAGTGGAAATAGTCGATTGGATAGAAGATGCAGAAAATCCATATCGAAAGGAGATTTGTATGCGTGTCACTCAGTACGATAAGAAATTGCAACGAAAAGTTGGAATTGAGTTTTACGAGACTGTTAGGACGTTGATTTGCTAAGGCTATATGCAATCCCATATCTAGCAATAAATGATTATTTTACAGCCACCGGAGAATTTTCTCCGGTGGCTGTTCTTTTACTTCCATTCACTCGTCACCTGTGCAACAATCTTCCTATGCTTTTCGTTCAGCACCGTGCCGCCCAAAAGCTGCTGCACAAAATCCCGACCTTTCCTTTTCTCAATCTCTTGCAGCATTTTGATGGACTTTGCGAATATTATCAGAGAACTATGCTGTGGACTATCTTTCTACGGCCAACCATGATATACTGGTAACAGAGGACGGTAGCTTTACGCAGCGTTATGTGTACGATGAGAACAGCACCCGAATCTCCGCAGAGTATGGCTATGCAGCTGGCACGAAGCGCGGCGAGGGCGGCGAAAACCTGCAAAGTGACTTTGCAGCAAACGATGTACGCAAGGTATGGTATCGCACTAGCCACCTTGGCAGTACGCTGTTTGCTGTAGACGAAAACGGCAAGGTGATCTCGCACACGATCTATGACCCGTGGGGCAATCCGCTGACCGAAACTTACACAGATACGAATTTCAGCGGTATTGATAACTCTAACAATTACACCGGCTACACTTGGGACGAAGTGCTTGACCTGTATTTCGCGCAGAATCGTTTCTACGACCCTGCCGACCACAGGTTCACGCAGGAAGACCCCATCAAGGACGGCGAGAATTGGTATGGGTATTGCGGGAATAATGTGGTTAATTATTCTGATTGGGCTGGACTTGCATCATCGAATACGCGATATGTTGCTACTGATAATGTCTATATGCGTAGTGGCGCAGGTACATCATATAATGTTCTCGCGACATTGCAATATAATACTGCTGTTACATATTTAAACGAGAAGAAAAACAATAACAATTATAATTGGGCTAAAGTTCAATATAAAGGTAAAACGGGTTGGATTGTAGATAAGTATCTAAAAACAAGCAAACGCCCCAGCATATCTGCTACAATTGATTCGGTAGCTCAAAAATTTGGTTTTGAATACTCGTATGGTGGACAATATTTTTATTCTTCTGAATATGGTTGGCAGCGGACATTTGGCTATATGGACCTTTTCGACAAGTATATGAATATTGTTCCAGGTATCAATATTAATTTTTTGTCCTGTATATTCCAATATAACAACAAAACATGGCGTGTGGAATGTTGGAAGGGCGAATATGGTCCTACTGCTGGCGGCGAAGTTGGTCTATATGTTTTAGATGGTACGATGTCACTTAGTCAATATTTTCAAAAGATGCGATGCGATGGTGCAGTGTTTACTGGAACAGAAGCATTTGATAAATTGTTTTCCATGATAAAAAATACTGAACCGTTATCTAAAAATGTTGCATGGTATCGAGCAGCGTATTCTAGCGAATACATTGGTATGAGCATTGCATTTAGAGAAGTGGTACAGAAGAAAAATGGCGGTGATTCGTATACTACCAGTGCTTTTGCTTCCCGTTCCTCGTCGGGGCATTGGTGGCTAACAGTCTTCAAACTTAATTCTGTCAAGAAAGAAAATATTATTATGGATGTTACACTAACATTCCCCAATAGTACAATGCGTAGTGCTTACGATGAGAAACTTTATTGGAAAAGTAAGTATGGCGGATATAAAATTATGAATCGTAAGTCGAATAACAAAGTGGAATCTTTTTCGTGGAGGTGAATTTATTCTTGAAGAAGGTGCTTTTATTGCTGTTATCTACTTTAGTAGGAATATTATCGGGATGTTCTGCCGGTAAACTATCGGTTCCTTCGGGAATATTGGCAACTGACCAAACCGTGGCCGATGAGTATATGACGGATAATTCCTTCTTGACTGCAAGATATGGTTCAGATTACACAGTCACATTTGTTGGCGGAAGCGGTGAGGGTGAAGTCAATCAATCAGGTAAATCGGGTATTATGTCGTTTCAATACATGATAAATGATACGGATTTATATGATGTAGAGGTTGTCAAAGAAAAACATGACGCATGGAAAGTGAAAGGTTTACTTTTAGAATCTACAACTTATTCGTGCGATGAATTAAGTTTTTCGTTCTCTCTGTGTTCCACAGAAAACTATTATGAAGCTAATGGAAACCTCAACATAAATGATACTTCTATACCCGTAATAGTGAGTGTTAATTGTAGCCTTATGACAGTTGAAAATGCTGAATTACGGCAACAATATGAAAAGGCATGGGAACAATTTTCTGTTACTGATGTAGAGAATATGAGTTCGGCAGAGCGTCAACAATGGGATGATCGTGAAAAGGCTTGCACGATGTTTACCTGTTCGGTTGAACCACAATTTGATTCGTTTACAGCCGTCATAAATTCTGATTATGCAGACTTTTTTGATAATACTGTAAACACATTACATTTTCACGAAATTGAACCATAATATTCGACTTTTTAAGCAAACAGCCACCAGAGAATTTTCTCCGGTGGCTGTTCTTTTACTCCAATCCGCTCGTCACCTGCGCGACAATCTTCCTATGCTTTTCGTTCAGAACCGTGCCGTCCAAAAGCTGCTGCACGAAATCCCGACCTTTCATTTTCTCAATCTCCTGCAGCATTTTGATGGACTTTGCGCTTGCTATCAAAGAACTATAAAAAACTCAGCCAATGCTTGCATTGGCTGAGTAGGTGTTTGTTTTTTCAATTATTCCTAGACTTCGGCATTAAGGTCATTTCCATGGCAGTGGGATTTTCGGAACGGAAGTCTGATTTAGAGAAGTTAACTGGATTGATCTGATATTCCTGCCCGTTGATCAGTGCATGGGAATTGTTTCTCTCGATAAACGTACCAAGCACTCGGAATACTCCCGTTTCTCCAGAAAGAGCGCGTTCGTATGTGCTCTTTGGCATTTTTATAGTAATCTCGCCTTCAGGCTTGGAAACGTAATAAGTCATTGCACATACTCTCGTTTCCTTATTCAGACGTTCATCTTTGACCAGAATCTGAATGGGATATCCTGCAAGCACAGACTTTTGATCGGTTTGAGAGCAGTAGGTATAGTAACTTACTGTCTTGGTCACGATTTCCTCACCGCAGGTGTCCAACAGGTTCTGATAGTCTGCGCTATACTTTCCGTAAGACGGATAATAAATATAATGAGGATCATACGCTGACAGAACGACGCTCTTAATTCCCTCATCACCTGCCGCACGATAATCAATATCACTGGGGCCGATTTTATCGCTGGTGGAGGGCGTTGTCGGCGCCGTGGGTTCCGTAGGCGTTACGGGATTTGTCGGCTCAGTCGGTGTCGTGGGTTTCGTGGTATTACCCGCGTTATCCTCTTCACCGTAACCTACAGTCGTCAGAATGTCGACTCGATTGGTTGCGAGATCGAACTTGACGCCGATGTTCATATCCTTACAAAGATCACGCAGCTTGTAATAGTTGTTATCGGAGATGTTGTATCCTGTGTAATCAGCCTTATTTCCATCCTTAAATACGGATGCCTTCGATTCCTTGGCAGTTTTCACTGCGCTAGAAGGAAGCGCCATTTCGCCGCCAACAACGGTGTATGCCTTGTTGGTCGTGAGATCGATCCGCTTATTCGTCTCATTCCAAGACACTTCAAACTGTTTTGTGCTTCCGTTGACCATCGCCGCAACATCCCTGAGTTTGAAGTAATTGTTATTGTTAATCATGTAAGCGGCGCCGTTAACCTTTGTGCCGTCTACATAGATTGTATTCTTGGTCGGGGTTGCGTTCACCGCGCCAGCACTCGTGAGAAGCGCAGCGCTAACAACGCCAATCATAAACATAGTGCGTTTGTTCATATTCTTTGGTCCTTTCTTTTCACGAATGAATCATCTTCGACTCCCTCAAGCTCCAATGATCCATATAAGGTGGGTTTGCTGTAATTACCTATACGTCCTTGTGACTGCCGATGTATACGCTGTAGCTCGCGCCATCCCATGCAACAGCCTGATCGAGTGCATTTGCAACGGCACGAACCGGCAGATAGGTCGTGCCCTTGTAAAGCAGCACGTCAACCGTCTTGCCGTTGACGTCGGTCGGAACAATCGGCTTGTCGTTCACATAGACCTTAACCCCGGTTTCAACAGCCAGCTTTTCCATTCGACGTTTCGCATTATACTCGCCCGAGGCCTTGCCGCCCAGAATGGACGACTGCGAGTTGGCGATAGCTTTCAGCTTGGAAAGTGCGATTTCCGGTGCAGGAGCCAGATTGCTAAGGGTATTATTCTGATGTCCATCCGTATTGTAGCTGCTAAATGTTACCCGATATTCCTTTGCAGAGTAATGCAGTTTGCCGAATTCTTTCCAATCGTTTTCTGTATCAATTACTTCACCAGTGAACAAGTCCGTATCCCATACTCTTACCGACTCATAATTCCAATCTTCATAGTGCCAGATGCCTTTCGTCTGCCACTGACCATTCACTACAGTCTCTATCCGCTCCATTGAATATGCTTTATTATTTCCTGCTAAATCACCATTGCTCATCCATACTAAATAATACTTTCCGTTTTGAGAAGCTATGGGCAGCACTCGCGGGAAATTACGAGAATCATTCTGTGTAAAGATAAACGGCACTTCATCTTCTACCAGTTTTACCGCAGAAGACCCATTCCACGAGTAAACCATATATTTGCTGGATGCATTTGTGCCATGCTTATCCCACTGATCAGCCGGAATCTTATCCTTCGTATTGCAAACACAAAGCAGTTCTTCGTTTCCGTCCCCATCAAAATCGATGAGCATCGCCGTCACCAGACCGCTGACGATACTGCCGCTGACAGCGCGCTTGCCGTACTTACTCTGCAGCTGCTCGATCACCGAAACATACGCTTTCGCACGGTTTACCGCATTCTGATCCACCTTATGCTCACCGAGATACGCACTGGACGTCGTTCCGTCCCACGCAATCGGCACATTGAGCGCCGCAGATACCGCGCGAATCGGCAGATAAGTCGTACCATTATACAGCATTGGCTCTACCGAATTGCCATTTGCGTCACCCGGATTGAGCTTCTGGTCATCCACATAAACCGTAACACCACGCTCTACGGTAATGTTCTTCTGTGTCAGCGCGGACGCAAACGGCATACTCATCACCAGTGCTGCACCCAGCAGGCTAGCAGTCAGCCGCTTGCCGAATATTTTCATCGTTTGATTTTCATGCTCGTTCATACTTTTTCTCCCCTTTTATATTTTGAATGCTAATGGAAACCATGATAACCTGATTATACCACAGTTTCCGACTATTTACTATTCTCATTGCATTCAATACATGGATAGGATATAATGAATTTACATTGACACGAAACAAGATAAGGGGTATGAAAATGAAAAAAAGACTTATTGATGAATCAGCTGTTTTAAGGTCTTTAATAACCTGCTTTTTTTCCTGAAATTCAGGCATAACCTGCCGGATCATGGAGGCTGCCAGTTCCAGTTTAGATTCTTTTTTCTGCCACATACGATAGCCAGGAGGACCGGAAAGGAAATATTATGTTACAAAAATTATATGTTTTTTTCAGGAAAGAAACCGTTTTGTCAATTGCAGTGATCCTGGCGCTTCTTTCTATGTTCTGGGTCAGACCGGATAAGGCTTATTTTACTTATATCGATTTCAGGACTCTCTGGCTCCTCTTCTGCTTGATGGCAATTGTAGCTGGTTTGAAGGCTGTTGGTGTTTTTGATATACTTGCCAAAAAATTGCTGATGGGAACATCGGGAACTGTGGGTGTGATCAGGCTGTTGGTACTCTTATGTTTCTTCCTGTCAATGGTGATCACCAATGATGTGGCATTGATTACTTTTGTTCCTCTTGCACTGATCATTGTGCATAAAATGCCAAAGGAACTGGGCAATTACTGGCTTCTTAAAATAGTAGCCATGCAGACAATCGCTGCTAATCTCGGAAGCATGCTCACACCAATCGGAAATCCGCAGAACCTTTATCTATATGCCAGAGCAGGGATGTCCGCGGCAGAATTAATAACCCTGATGCTTCCCTATTCCGCCACAGCACTTATCCTTCTTCTGATATGGATACAGGCAGCCGCTGCCAAAGCACCTCACGTATGCGGTTCCGAAAAAGATAAAACTCTTTTGGGATTCTCTGACAGAAAAGAACTTAACATGGAATACCTGGCCGCTTACCTGATCTTATTTACAATCTGCCTGCTCACTGTTGCACGTATCATTCCATACCAGATTCCTCTTGTAGTGGTTCTTATATATATGCTGCTAAGAAACAGGGAAAATATAAGCAGGGTGGATTACTCCCTGCTTGCCACCTTTATCGCATTATTTATTTTTATCGGCAACCTTGGAAGGATTCCGCAATTCAGCAGTTTTCTGGAAAGAATCATGGCAGGAAGGGAAACACTTACTGCTGTTCTTGCCAGTCAGATTATGAGCAATGTTCCCGCTGCGCTTCTTTTATCCGGCTTTACAGATAATTACCGGGCTTTAATTGTCGGAACCAATATTGGAGGTCTCGGCACTCTGATTGCATCCATGGCAAGCCTGATAAGTTTCAAATATATTGCAAAAGAAAACAGGAATCTGAGAGGGAGGTATTTGGGAATATTCACAGCCTCCAATATTATATTCATGATATTCATGTTAATATTGTATTTTTTTCTTAGATAAAGGTTTTCCCGGAATTACGAAAGTTATAGCAATTCTTTCTTCGCAAAAAATTCTCCGCGGCACTCTCCCATCCTGGAAGAAAAGCCGCGGAGAAATAAATATATTTTCGGTGCCAATACAAAGATCATTAATCTTTACACCACTTTGCTTTTTCCAATGAAAAGATCGGAGATTACTATACAGAAAAGCGACAGGCAATGGTATCCAGTATTTTTCTTGGCGAGGATAGATTAGATGGTTACGAAAGTGGAGATAGAAGCTCATGCGTATAGCGAATTTATTTGGGTAAGGTTTCTGCAAAAAAATCACTAAGCGATATATCCAGTGCCTCGCAGATACGCTCTATGGTATCCACACTTAGCTGATTACCGCGTTTCTTAGCAGTGCGGATTGTGGCTTCGGACAAATCACATATTTTAGAGAGCTGACAAAGGGTAAGTCCGCGTTCGTCAGCAAGTTCCTGCACACGGCTAATAGTATTCAAGTCAAGGACCTCCTCTGAGGTTAATTGGAAATTAGTTCAGTACACGGCCTACAATAGAAAATCTAACTAATGGAGATACGAGCTTCGGCTCGTATTTTTTATTGTACGAAATCAGAACAGACTGCATATGGAGTGTGCCGTCACTGTCAGTAAAATCGTAACGTTCGGCTTCACAAGGTTCCTGCTCATCATACATCTTGATGTAGCCGTCGCCGTCATACATAAAGATGCCGACCTCGCCTGGGGACAGTTCACTGCATTCCTGAATCCATGCGATTTGACCATCGTGATAAACCGGCTCCATACTATCGCCGCAGACACGAACACCAAAATCAGCACGATCAGGAACTGCACTCTTTGGGAAAGAGATAGTTTCAAAATTCCCTTCATCGAGGAATGTACCGGTACCAGCCGAAACGGAAAGAGTGCTGATCGGCATATCAATGCATTCCTCTTCATAGGAGTGCTTGGCAACGACTCTGTATTTTCCGGTAGCTATCAAATCGTCACGATACTCGCGCAGCTTTCGCAATCCTTCTGGGTTCAGCTGTGCGGCAGCGCGCGTGAAGAAGGAGATATTTTCGTCTATGCCTAGAGCCTGCATAACGGCAATAAACTGATAGATGTTCGGAACAGAAGCTCCGGTTTCCCATTTGCTGATAGAAGCGTTGGTTATAGATATACCATAGATTTCAAGCAGTATACGCAGATCGGTCAGACTCATTTTATTTGCAGCACGGAAATCTGCAATTTTTTTACCGATGATATTATCTTCCCTTTCAGAAACAGCATTATAGCCGGTATTGAAATCTTTGAAGTTGATAATCTTGCTGGAACGGTTAGCCTTTTTCATGGTCTGTTCCTCCCTCTGTGTTTATGCTTATATTATATAAGTCGGAAAGAGCAGTGTCAAGAAAGAATTGAATAAAACGATACAAATGCACGATTGACATATCGCATAACGAAATGATATGCTTAAAGCACAGAAAGCGAGGTGAGTGGCAATGAGTGCTGACCGTGCGATACTGCATAGTGATATGAACTCGTTCTACGCATCGGTTGAAATGATGCTTGATCCCAAACTGCGAGGCAAAGCGGTTGCAGTGTGTGGATCAACAGAGAACCGGCATGGAATCGTTTTGGCAAAGTCAGAGCTTGCAAAGCGAGCTGGGGTCAAAACCGGCATGGTAAACTGGGAGGCAAAGCAGCGATGTAAAGACCTGATTCTTGTTCCGCCGCAGTATGACCAGTATTTGAAGTATTCAAAGCTGGCACATGAGATCTATTACCGTTACACCGATTTGGTGGAGCCGTTTGGAATGGACGAATGCTGGCTGGATGTGACCGGCTGCGAGATATATGGCAAACCATTGGAGATCGCAGAGGAGATCCGGCAGTCGGTGAAGGAAGAACTGGGGCTGGCGGTGAGTATCGGCGTATCGTTCAATAAGATATTTGCCAAGCTGGGCAGTGATCTGAAAAAGCCAGATGCAATTACCGTAATCACAAAGCAGAACTTCAAGGAGAACATTTGGCCACTGGCCGCATCAGAGCTGCTCTATGTAGGCAGCGCCACAACGAAGAAGCTGGCCAGCTACGGTATCAAGACAATCGGTGATCTGGCTGCAACGGAGCCGAGCACGCTGAAATATATGTTCGGCATCAATGGCCTGAAACTCTGGCGATATGCAAACGGTACGGACGAGTCTCGCGTGATGCAGAAGGATTTTGTCAGTCCGGTCAAGTCAATAGGGCATGGCATTACCTGTACGGCTGACCTTGATAACGAGGAAGAAGTACTTCATGTGCTGCTGGAATTAAGCCAGGATGTTGGCCACCGCTTGCGCGTGCATGGGCTGGCAGCTACCGGCGTTCAGATTTTTGTGCGAAACAAGAGCCTTTACAGTACCCAGTATCAGTACAAACTGCCGTTCAAAACGCAGCTGCCCTCTGAAATAGCCGCAGCAGGCTTCCAGCTATTCAAAGAGCATTATATATGGACTGAAAAAGTTCGCGCAATCACCATTCGCGCAATCGACCTGATACCTCAGACAACAGAAGAGCAGCTTTCACTGATGGTCGATTATGAGCGGCGAGATCGCAGAGTGCGGCTGGAGGATGCGATCGAAGATCTGCGTCGTCGTTTCGGCAAAAAATCTCTAACGTATGCTGGCCTGCTTGGCAATCTGAAGATGCCGGATGATGGACGCGATAGCGTAAAAATGCCGGGACTGATGTATCAATAGGAAAAAGATAAATCTTTGGAGTAAAGACTATGGAACAGACAGTAAATTGGGAAAAGGTCTATGTAGACACCCTGGTGCGCCATACGAAGGATGGCGGCAGCATACCGCTATCTATCAAGTTCTCCGATGGCAAGACCTATGAGATCGACCAGGTGTTAGACAGAAAGAGAGCCGCCGCGAGTAAAGTCGGAGGAACCGGCATACGGTATTCCATCCGGATCGGACAGCATCGTACATTTCTCTTTGAAGATGAAGGCCTGTGGTTTGTAGAAGCCAAAACCCTTCATGTGTAGGAGGTGCCGGCTATGCCCTACCTGACGGTTCAAGAAATCGAGACGATTGCCGAACGCATCGTGCGGGCATATCACCGGTACTGTGCTCAGCAGAATCGAAAATTAACGAGAATCGACCCTGAAATTGTGACAAGCAATGTGCTGGGCCTCCAGATCGCATATCATAAATTATCGCGGTTTGGGCATGTGCTGGGCCTGACTTGTATGCTTCCGGTTGCGATTCAAGTGTTTGATGATGTTGAGCACCCGGTATATGCGCCCTTGGATGGTAGGACGGTTTTCGTTGACGAGAGTTTGAGAAGCGAGAACGCAAATATCGGGCGTCACAATTTCACGCTGATGCACGAAGCCTGCCACCTGGTATACGGAATGCTGTATCCAGAAACCTATTTAGGCGTTCAGCTGCGCAGAGTCTATTACAGCCTGCGTTTTGCACCACGAAACGTGACGCCAGACTGGGAAGAATGGCGTACCAATATGCTGGCTTCAGCAGTGCTGATGCCCAAAGACCTGATCCTGCAGTATATGCGGGAGTATGGCTTAGGAAAGAAAATGCGTATGGTCAATCGAATATTTGCGGCAAGGCAGTATGAAGCATTTTCGCAGATTGCAGATAAGATGGGGGTCTCTAAAACGGCGCTGGCAATTCGAATGAAGCAGCTGGGTCTGGTAGATCGAAACGACCTGAATAATCCGTACAGTTTAATCGATATTTGCTGTGATGAAACAGATAGATAGATTCTCAGAGGAGGTATTTCAATATGGCAAGACTTGATGTAAAGACGCAGGACCCGGAACGCTATGCGCAGGTGAAGGCGGAGCAGGAAGAACTGAAACTTCAGTTCAGCATGGCGGCTTTCGGCACTAGCGTTGCGCGGCTCTGCCCATACTGTGAGCATAAGATCGAGATTTTGTATCGGGGGGAACATGGCCCTTCAAGGGCAAAATGCCCGAACTGCGGCGAGGAAGTAGTGTTTCCGCCGATTGCGTTCCGGCTGCATACCGCATAAACGGATTGAATTGAATATGGAGTAACAAGATTGTGCCCCGGAGCCACTTGATGTGCTGACTTCCATTGCGCCACTTGATTTGCAACCTGTGCTTTAGAAAGCATGGTTCGATCATTGTGGCGTAGGTTAGCAGATCAAGTGGCTTTTTTGCGCTCATTTGGTTCCAGAAAGGAACGAAATGCGCGTTTTTTATTGGCTGGCGTTGATCGCCGCATATCCGTAATCTTCTTTGATTTTTCAAAAAAATTCAAAGGAGATTGCAGGATGAAAACGACTGTGCTGGTCTATATTGACCGAGAGAATACAAGTATGGGTATGCGAATTGCCTCTCAGGAGGAATTCACACGGATACTGATGAAGAATAAGGAACTGCCTTTACAGGAACGCCGGCTGTTTACCAAGGATGTAATTGCTGATACGGATGGATTGGATGTCATGTACATCGAAACAGGCTTGCCGGATTATCAGAAGTGGAACAGCAAGCAAACTTACAGAAACAAAATTCAGAATGAAAAAAGAAAGCATAAGTTTCTGTCTACAGACACGCTTTGTGCAAACGAAGATGCAGGCGATTTGACTGACTTTGTTGCAGATAGCTTTTGCGTAGAGAAGGCTGTTGTTGAGAAAGAAACTATGCGCCAGCTGCGTGCCGCGCTTGAAAACTGGAAGCCATGGGCGAATGAGGTTCTCAGATTCTATTTGAATGGCAGAAAACATAAGGCATGCAGCTATTTAAGGGAAAAATATGATATTCCGGAACATCAGGCAAGATACCGCGTAAAGCTGTTTGAAAAATTTATTTTGAATTTTTTCAAAAATGATTATCAGTTTTTGGACTCGAAGGTTGTAGTTGATTAGTGAGAGGACAAATTTGAGGAGGGTCGATATGAATACTTACAAGAGAAGTCCCATCTTGCGCGGAGATATTCTCTATGCCGAGCTGGGTGCGGCGGCTGGCTCTGAGCAGGCTGGCTTTCGTCCAGTAGTTGTCATTCAGAATGATGTTGGTAATCACTATAGTCCGACGGTTATTGTTGCACCGCTGACCAGCAATATCAGAAAAAATATTTTGCCGACTCATGTGCATGTAGGTCGAGAGAGTGGTGTACGCCCCTCTCTGGTTTTACTGGAACAGCTGCGGACGGTCGATAAGTGCAGACTGGGAGATAAGATTGGCCATGTAAGCAAAAGCGTTATGCACCAGATTGATGCAGCAGCGGCTATCAGTCTTGGTTTGCGCTCGTTGCAGAAAGACAAGGTGTGACGATGAATGTCGAATTGAATGCCTTTGTGGTATTTGATGACTGGCAGGCTGTTGTAAACCGTACTGTGGCGAATTACTTCGATTCGCTTGGCTTTGAACATTTGGATCAGGTTCTGGATATGCGCGTCTTTGATCTGCTGAATATGAACCTGCTCGATGCAGTACGAGTCGAGGAAATTATCGTTTACCTGTATCGCAGTCTGAATCCGAATATCACAGTAGACGAGGCGATGTACTGCGGGGCAATGAATCAGTGCTTCGACTACACCGGCTGGAGAAAGATTCACAGACAGCTTGAAAAGATTACAGTCAGGGATTTAGTCCTTACGGAGAACATCAACCTCAGAGCGATTCAACACTTTTATGATGCTATCCGAAAGAAGTTTTTCAAGTCGAGAGAATATGACTGGTGTGAATACCGTTACACAAATTATCAGGACTATGCGGAGAAACGAACAGCAGGAGGTAAAAGAAAATGAATAGAGAAGAAAAAAACAACCTGGTTCCCGTATGGGAACGGCCAACAATCACGCTGGAAGAAGCTGCTGCCTATACCGGCATTGGTGTCAGAAAGCTGAGAGAAATGACGGACGAGCCGACCTGCGATTATGTCATGTGGGTTGGCAACAGGCGAATGATTAAGCGCCGGAAACTGGACGAGTATCTGGAGAACGCATACTCCGTCTAATGCAACTGTGTGATTTGCTTCCGACCACTGCATTTATACATTGGGAAAACGGGACGTCATTGTTTATGCTATTCCCGTAAGAGAAATTTGATGAAGGAAGGGAAAAACAATGGTATCAAAGAAGAAAGTCAAATCAAAGAACGGCGTTCGCTTTGACAGTAAGCATATCAGGCTACGCACAGGCGAAAGTGAAAAAGATAATGGCACCTATGTTTACCGCTGGACGGATAAAGTCGGAAAACGCCATGCAGTATATGCTCCCACGCTGGCTGATTTGCGAGAGCAGGAAGAACAGATCATCGTAGACCGGCATGACGGTATTAAAACGAATGTGAAGAACATCACCGTAAATGACCTCTTTGACCTGTGGGTTCAGGTGAAAAGAGGCGTTAAAGACAGTACGATGAAGAACTACATTTATATGTATGAGATGTTCGTGAAGCCAACTTTCGGAAAGAAAAAGCTGACACAGGTTAAGAAATCAGATGTACGCCGGTTCTACAATCAGCTTGTTGATGAGCGCATCTTGAAAATCTCTACTTTGGACGGCATTCATAACGTGCTCCATCAGGTCTTTGCAATCGCTGTCGATGATGATATGATCCGGAATAATCCGACCGACAATATGCTGCGTGAGCTGAAATCGGCACATGGTCACGAGGTGGAAAAGCGAAAGGCGTTGACCGTTGAGCAGGAAAGGATCTTCCTTGAATATCTCAGGAATTCGCCGCGCTACAATCACTGGTATCCGGTCTTTTATATCATGGCAAACACCGGGATGCGTGTTGGCGAGATTACCGGCCTGCGCTGGTGTGATGTGGATTTCAAGACAGGACTTATCAACGTGAACCATACTCTGGTCTATTACAATCATCGTGATGAGCATGGCTGCTATTTCTCTATCAATACGCCAAAAACCAAGGCTGGTATCCGCGAAATTCCAATGACAGAGGGCGTTGTCGAAGCATTTAAGATGGAGAAAGAGTATCAAGAAGAAAATAATATCATTAGTGTCAGCCATATCGAAGGTTATTCTGATTTTATCTTCGTCAACCGATTCGGAGAGGTACAGCATCAGGGAACACTGAATAAGGCACTGCGCAGAATCATGCGCGATTGTAATGGCGAAATCCTTGAAAACAATGACATTGACGATGAGCCGGTGCTCCTCCCATGTTTCAGCTGTCATGTACTGCGGCATACTTTTGCAACGCGTATGTGCGAGTCTGGACTGAATGTAAAGGTCGTACAATCAGTGCTAGGCCATGCGGATGTAACCACCACTCTCCAGATTTATGTTACGGTGTCGAACGAAATGAAAAAGAGGGAGATTTTAACCTACAGTAACTATATCCGGACGGGAGAGCGACAGGTACAAAATATATAAGCACAAAACGGGATCTGCCAGGACGATGAAAAATCGCCTGACAGGTCCCTTTTTCAAATTCGCACATTTCTCATATTGAATTTTTTCGTCTATACTGAATCTCGTTAAAGGAAAGCGAGGTGGGAAAATGAAAAACAGCCTGGAAATTATGTTCCCAGAGGTCGCAAAACAGTGGTCAACGCACAATTTTCCTTTGCTGCCGAAGGATGTCAGCTATGGTTCCAATAAAAAGGTTTGGTGGCGTGGAGAGTGCGGACACGAATGGCAGGCAAGTCCTCATAGCCGAACCGGAAAAAATTCTCCCGGTTGTCCGTACTGTTCCGGAAACCGTGTGCTTGCCGGTTTTAATGACCTTGCATCGAGGTTTCCGGAGATCGCGGCAGAATGGTCGGAGAAGAATTATCCCCTAAGACCAGACGAGGTAACAGCATTCAGCAATAAGAAAGCGTGGTGGAAAGGAAAATGCGGGCATGAATGGTATGCTCTGATTTCCAGCAGATCGGATGGGCATGGCTGTCCCTACTGCGAGGATCATAAACTACTGAAAGGCTTTAACGACTTTGCTTCACAGTACCCGCAGCTTGCTAAGGAGTGGTCAGAGAAGAACAAGGTCGGAGCAGATGCAGTTACATCAAGCAAGGCGGGGCTTTTCTGGTGGCATTGCCCATCCTGCGGAGGAGAGTACAGCGCGTGGATTTCATCAAGAATGGATGGCAGCAGATGCCCGTACTGCGCTGGACGAGTGGTAGAAGAAAACCTGAACAGCCTGTCAAAGACCCACCCGGCAATAGCAGCAGAGTGGAATTGCGAGAAGAACGGAACAATTACACCAGATCAGGTTTCGGCCTTGTCAAAGCAGGAATACTGGTGGAAAAGCAGCTGCGGTCATGAATGGAAAGCAAAAATCTATAATCGAACGGTGCGAAAAGTGCCATGTCCAAAGTGCGAGCAGGAATTTGTTTATGTACTCCCTCAATTACTTGTCATGCTGTATACAGGACAAAACCATTTGAAAGTGGAGTTCGACACAGATGACTTGACGGGAATCCGCATGGAAATGTATATCCCGGAGTTGAATCTGGCTATCGAAGAAAGAAGTACCGATGAGCAGAATCATGAGCAGAAGGTTAAGAGGTATATTTGCGAGCTGCAAGATGTTCGCTATATCCTGTATAAGCCATTCAAGTCGGCAGAAGATGCGGCAGCATTTATCCGAACGATTTTGAGAGAGCATCATGTACATATTAAGACAACTGCGGCAGACGATATCTCGTTGTGCAGGGAGAAATATAACTTGCTGAAGAGGAGAAAATTAAGATGACAGATGATATGAGATTGTTGTTGCGGATTCTTTTGGAACAAGAGCTGAGGGAGGCAGAACCAGAAATGCAGCACCCCAGAAAGGAACGGGCAGCAGAGCGGGAGGATGGAATCGATTATGCCCCGGCTGAGAGCAGAGGAAAAACGAAAAGAATGAAAGATACCATGAAGGAGGAGCGGGCTGAGGATTTTAGGCAAGCGAGAAGCGATATGCATTCCGCTCATGAAAATGTCGCTTACAACATGAAGAAGGTTCCAATCTGGGAGAAATACGCTTTGTCATTATCCGAAGCAGCTGAATACTTTCACATCGGTACAAGAAGACTTCGACAGATCATTGCGAAGGATAAGTACGCCAAGTATCTGATCTGGAACGGCGGACGGGTATTCTTCAAACGAAAAATGTTTGAAGAATATTTGAATAATGCGGTTCAGCTGTTTAGTAATAACAACACTGAATCGTGAGGTGCTGAAATGGCCAGGGAACGAAGAGATAATAAGGGACGTCTGCTTCTGACCGGAGAAGCTCAGATCAGAAACGGCAGCTATACATTCCGATATACGGACGAGAACGGGGTTCGCAAAAGCATAACCAACTGGAAGCTGCTCCCGGAAGATCAGCCGCCCAAAGGGGATACCAATCCGGAATGTTTGCGTGACATGGAGAACAGGATTACCGACCGGCGCACAAAAGCAATGCCTAAGAAGACGAAAACGGTCAATGCGTTTTGGCAAGAATATATTTCTATGAAATGCGAGATTGCGGAAACAACGCTGGTCCGGTACATTTATCTTTATAACAAGCATGTAAAGAACGAGTGGGGAAAAGACCAATCCAATCTGTTCGATATTCTGATGTGAAGCGGTTCTATATCAGCAGGCTCAAACATGGCTTGAGCCTTTCTACGCTTGGAAATCTGAACAATGTAATTCATCCGGTGTTCGAGCTGGCCTGTCGAGAACATTATATCGCCGCTAATCCGGTTGATGGTGTTTATCAGGAGTTCAAAAAAAGAAAGGACTGGGAGCCGAAACACAGAGATGCCTTAACCGAGGAAGAACAGGATAGATTGCTTTCTTACGTTGCTCATACGCTGGATTATCGTGAACTGCTTCCTGTTTTGACCGTATTTCTCGGAACCGGTATTCGCTCCGGTGAACTTGCGGGCCTTACCTGGGATGATATTGACTTCAAAAAGAATACGATCAGCATCAATCATACGATGAACTATACTGCTACCCTGGACGGAACGTGTAAGTACACTGTGACTGTGCCGAAGAGTAATACGGGAAAGCGGGAAATCCCCATGCTGACAGAAGTAAGGGACACGCTGCTGGCGCTGTATGAAAGAAGAAATGATTTCAATGCAGATAATCAGATTGTCGTTGATGGCTATATGAATTTCGCCTTTCGTGATCTGTATGGTCGCGTTTACTCGAATCATCGCATCAACCGTCAGCTTAAAAGAATTACGGCGAAATATAATCAGGAGGAACACGCCGAGGCAGAACAAGAAGGCCGAGAGGAAAATCCTCTTCCCCCGATCACATGTCATATGTTGCGGCATACATTCTGTACGAGGATGATTCTGGGCGGAATAGACTTGAAAACAGTTCAGATTATCATGGGGCACGCAGATGCCGAAACAACCATGCGCGTTTATGCAAGCGTGACCAAAGCGCAATCCCAGAATGAGATGATGCGAATGGAGGGAAAGATGAAGCTGAAGTAGAATTATGCAACTCAAATCCTGTTTGAGGACACTTGGTTTTTCTGCTACCAATGATATATTTGCGGAAAATGCGTGGTATTTCAGAAATGCACTTGTCCGTGCAAACTATACGAACCTGCAGAAAGGTATTCACGAAACAACGGAGTATCTGGAAGTGTTTTTCAGAAATCTGCTTTTGAACGAGAAGAATGAGCTTCATAATCGCAATCTACATATAAGTGGACTTTTGAATGAAGAAAAAGTGGATATGGGAAATGCGAAAGTGGATATTGAGAATGAAAAAGTGGACATTGAAAGCGTGCTTTCCGAGAAAGGCAGTAATTTCTCAGTAAAAACGACGGTTCATATTCATAGACTCTTTTGTGAATGCTACCCTAATAGTTGGCCACGGGAGATGCGGGAGGTTTGACGGTTACGTTATAATTTGAAAAATACGA